>JABWAM010000019.1 GCA_013360985.1 Verrucomicrobiia bacterium
GCTCGCGCCAATCCGCGAACTCGACGCGCGCTGCCGCGCGCTGCAGACCGAAGTGGACGCGTTGAAAAACCGCCGCAATCTCGAGAGCAAAGAGGTCGGCGCTCTCAAGGCGAAGGGGCAAGACGCTTCCGCCGAGATCGCCGCGATGAAGCAAGTGAGCGAGCAGATCGCCGCGCTCGACGCCCAACTCCGCGAAGCCGAAACCACGCGCGAGGAGAAGCTCCTCTACGTGCCAAATCCGCCGCACCCGAGCGTTCCCGACGGCGCCGCCGCCGAAAGCAACCGGGAAGTCCGCCGATGGGGCGCACCGCCGGCGTTCGATTTCGCGCCGAAACCGCACTGGGAGCTCGGCGAGAAGTTGGGGATCCTCGATCTCCCGCGCGCCGCGAAAGTCTCCGGCTCGGGGTTCACCTGCCTCCGGGGCGCCGGCGCGCGTCTCCAGCGCGCGCTCCTCGGCTTCATGCTGGATCTTCACACCCAAAAGCACGGCTACACGGAGATCTGGCCGCCCGTTCTCATCAACGCGAAATCCATGACCGGCACCGGACAACTCCCCAAATTCGCCGAGGACATGTACGCGCTCCGCGACGATCCGCTCTGGCTCGCGCCGACGGCCGAGGTGCCGGTGACAAACCTTTATCGGGACGAGGTTCTGCGCGCGGATCAGCTTCCGATCAAGTTGTGCGCCTACACGCCATGCTTCCGTCGCGAGGCGGGTTCGGCGGGCAAAGACACGCGCGGAATGATCCGCGTGCATCAGTTCGACAAAGTCGAACTGGTAAAAATCACCTCTCCGGAAACTTCTTCCGCGGAGCACGAAGCGCTCGTGCGCGACGCCGAAGCGGTGCTCCAAGCCCTCGGCCTTCCTTATCGCGTGATGCTTCTCTGCGCGGGAGACATGGGGTTTTGCGCCGCCAAGTGTTACGACCTCGAGGTCTGGTGCCCCGGCGTGAACGCCTGGCTCGAAGTCTCCTCCTGCTCCAACTTCGAAGCCTTCCAGGCGCGGCGGATGAACCTGCGCGTCAAGGACGCCGAAGGCCGCAATCGGGCGGCGCACACCCTCAACGGCTCGGGAGTCGCTTTCGCGCGCCTCAACGTCGCCCTCCTCGAAAACTTCCAGCGCGCCGACGGCAGCATCGCCCTTCCCGAAGCGCTCCGCCCCTACCTCGACGGCCGCGCGGAAATCCGCTGATCTCCGCCTCGCGCGCGAAAGCGGGTTGCCGACTCGCATTCCCCGGAACCGGCGACGCCCACGCCGCGCCTCAGCCGAACGTCTCCCGCATCCGATCGCAGTAGTAGCGAACGAGATCCCACTTCGCATCCGGAGAGATGCGATGATCGGGACATGGGATATAGCCCCCGAGCGCGACGAGCGGTTTCAATCGTTCGATTTCGGCGTCTACGGCCGCGCGATCGCGCGTGAAGGCCACCTTGTTCATTCCGCCGACGCCGAGCAGCCCTTTGCCGTATTTCTCGCGCCACGGTTTGATGCTCGCGTTCCATGTGCCGACCTCGATGGGGAACATCGTATTGACCCCGTTCTCGAGCCAGATCGGCACGAGCGCGTCAATCTTGCCGTCGCTGTCCACCGAGACGATGTCCACGCCATACCTCTTCAGAAGATCGGTGATCTTTCGGTAGCGCGGCCCGATCTTCGCGCGAAAGACCTCCGGCGCGATCAGCGGTCCGTTCTTGAAACAGATATCCTCCCAAAAATGCGCCCGATCGAACTTCGCACCCTGCTGAAGAGTCCACTCGACGCAGCGATGACAGAGTGTCGCGCAGGTCTCGAGGATCTCGTCGAAAAGCGCTTCGTCGTCGGATTGGAGATAGCACGCATTCTCAATTCCGAGGAGGTTGCGCACCACCCCATACAAACTGCCGCAACTGATCCCGACGAAATCGTCGGGTTGGTCCTTTCGCAGAAACTCGAGTCCGCCCTCATCGAACGGCACGAGACGGTCGCGAATGCGCACATGGGCCTTCCGCACGCGATCCTCGTTCCATTGGAGCCGCCAGACGTAGTGTTCCTCCCACGATTTCCGGTCCACCAACGTATGGCGAATCTCAGCGGGAATACCCGTCGCGCCGGGCGCCTGGAGAACAACCACCCCCTCGGCGTTCATGACATGCCGGCTCCCATCGGGAAACTCTTCGATCGTTCGCGCTTCGAATGCGGGAAAGAGATGCGTCGAGGGATGGAAGCCGCTCGCCCAACCGCCATCGAAACCGAGCTTCTTCGAAATCGTGTCGTCAGGATTGCCCTCCGCCCATCTCTCGTTCTCTTCAGAGGTGAGATATCCATCCTCCACCCACTTCGCGAGGGTCTCCCGCCAAAAACCAAAATGAAGGATCGGCAGGCGATCGTAAGCTTGATATCGTAAAACGGCCAGGACGCGCTCTCGATGAGTCATCGGTTTCGCAAGGATGATGCGAGATCCAATCCTGCGAACCTTCGTTCGTCAATCGCAACCCGCGGCATGCCGCGCGGAACAGGGTCTCCCATGTCCATCCGTCGCCTCTGCGCGCGCGCAGCCATCGCGGGAGACCACCAGAAAACGGGCGCGGCCGATTTTCGGATTGAAATGCCTCGTCGGGCCGCATCTCGTGAGAGGATGCCTCTTCTGATCCTCCTGCTGATGGGCATGGCCGCCGGCGTCTCCTATCCCGCGCTCGGCGACGAAGCGGCGATGCTCCGCACCGAGAAGGTCGCCCAACCGATTCGTTCCGCGCGCGCGTGGATGTCCGCCGTCGCCCCAAACGCGCGCGGCGGATTCAACTTCATCACTCAACTCTGGGAATATCCTTCGGCAGATCCGACCGAGTACGTCGTTCTCGACCTGCAGACCGGCCAAGCGCGAATCTTCGAGGGGCCGAAAGGCCAGGGGTACACCTACGCCAACGGACACTATCAGACCGGCAATCAGGTGCGCGCCCCGAACGGTCGGATCTTCTTCGGCGAATACGGCAACCGTCTCTCATACTACGAGCCCGCCGACGAAACCGTTAAATCCCTCGGGAAAGTCCTCGACGACGCCAACCGGGACCGTTTTCCCTACCAGATGGTGTTCGGCCCCGAGGGAAAGCTCTACCTCGGCACGCAGAGCGACCGCCTCCCGACCATCGTTCAGATCGATCCGGAAACCCTGCAGTGGAAGACCCTTGGGCGCGTCGGCAAGAACCGCCGCGGCTACAGCTACGCCTACCGCGTCGCCGTGGATCCCCCTTGGATCTACGTCGGCGTCGGGCAGGACCCCTGGGAACTCGCCGCGCTCAACGCCGAAACCGGCGAGTCGAAGGTGTTGCTCGAGGCGGAAGGCCTCGGCTTCGTGAAGTTCGACCCTCGTCCCGAGGGCATCCTCGCCAAGGTTTCCCACCACCGCGATACGCCGAAGGCGCGCACCGAACGCTGGTGGTGCGCCGACGGACAACTCTTTCCGTTCACCGACGAAAAAGATCCGGCGAAACTCCCCTTCAAGCCGCGCGCCACCGCGCCCGTCGCTTCTCCCGTTAAGGATGCGCCCCAGTTCGATCTCTCGCAGCTCAACGCCACGAGCGACGGGAGATGTCTCCTCCTCTGGCAGCCCGCCGGCGCGACGAACGCATGGAGGGAGGCGACCTTCCAGATCCACTTCACGCATCCCATCGGGATCGAGTCGCTCGCGGCGCTTCCCGACGGAAGCGTGCTCGGCAACGCGCGGCAGTATCACGGCTTCTTCCGCTGGCATCCCGCGGAGAAACGGCTGGAAACCTTTCCCCCCGGCGGCCCGAGCGGCGGACCGCGCCTTCTGCATCAGGGGCTCCTCTACATCTGCGGCTACCCCAGCAGCGTCCTCTCCGCCTACGACCCGACGAAACCCTGGACGCTCCCTCGCCAAGCGAATGCGTCGAAAACCGACGGGCCATCGTTCAACCCAACCCCTCTCGGTTATTTCCGCCCGTTCACCGACACCCATTACCCCTATTTCCTGGTTCCTTCGGCGAACGGCCGGCTCGTTCTCCTCGGCCGACGGGAGCGCACCGGCAGCGGACTCGGAATCGGCTGGTACGATCCCGCCGCGAAAAAATATGGCGGCCACCACGAGAACATGGAGCATCTGATGCCGCGCGGGCTCGTGGTCCTCGACGGCGCGGATCGCGTCGTCGCCTCCGCAAGCACCAAGGAGAAGGAAGGACTGCTCCTCGTTTTCGACCGGGAACTGAAAGAAATCGAACGGCTCGATCTGAAACCGGAAGTCCTCGTCCCCGGCGATCTCCGCCCTGACCCCGCCGCCGGTCCGGCGCCCGTCTTTCTCGGATTTTCCCCATCGGCGCCCTGCGTCTATCGCTACGACCTTGCGCAAAAGAAAATCCTCGGCAAGCTCCCGCTTCCCGTCGAACCACGCGCCGTCTGCCCCCATCCGAAGGATGGCTCCTTTTGGTTTGTTTGCGGGCGGGCGCTCATGCGGTTCGATCCCGCCGCCTTCCGCATCTCCACAATCGGGACGCTCCCCCTCGAAGTCGGAAAGCTCGCATGGGCGGGCAACGACCTCTGGCTCGCCGGCGGCGAAGGCGGCGGTTACCACGGCGTCACGGAACTCCATCGCGTTCTCCTGCCCTCCTCCACCCCTTGAAGCCCAACCTCGTCTTTATTCTCACCGATCAGCAGCGATGGGATACCCTCGGGCTTGTCGGCGGCCCGCCCGCCGAGACGCCGAACCTCGACGCCCTCGCGCGCTCCGGAACTCTCTTTACCTCCGCCTATACCCCTTGCCCCTCCTGCATCGCGGCGCGCGCCTCAATTTTCACCGGCCAGCGTCCCACCACCCATGGACGCCTTGGCTACCGGGATCAAGTTCCATGGCGCTACCCCGTCACGCTCACCGGCGAACTCGCGCGCGCCGGCTACCAGACCCACTGCGTCGGCAAAACCCATTTTTTCCCTCAGCGTCTCCCTCTCGGCTTCGCGTCGCAGGACTCTTATGAGGCCGCGCAAAACTTCGACGGCCAATACGTCAACGACTACTGGGAATGGCTGAAGGAGAGAACCCAGGGACGAATCCACGAGACCGACCACGGCGTGGACTGGAACTCCTGGTACTCGCGTCCGAGCCATCTCCCCGAGGAACTCCACAACAACACCTGGGTCGTCACCAAAGGCATCGAGTTCCTCGAACGCCGCGACACCGCCCGTCCGTTCTTTCTCCATCTCTCCTTTCATCGTCCGCATCCCCCCATTGATCCTCCGCACGTCTTCTTCGATCTCTTCCGCGATCGTCCCATGCCGAAGGTTCCCGTCGGCGACTGGGCTAAGGGGAATCTTACTCCCGTGGCAGGCATGAATGCGCCCTTTGGACAGGCGCCCAAGGAACTCCTTTTACGCGCGCGGCGCGCCTACCTCGCCCAAGTCGCCCACATTGACAATCAGATCGGCCGTTTCCTCATGTTTCTCCGCCGCCATTCGGGCGGCAATCCGACGTGGATCATCTTCGCCTCCGACCACGGCGAAATGCTCGGCGACCACGGCCTCTTTCGAAAATGTCTGGCTTACGAAGGCTCCGCTCATATCCCTTTCATCATCGCAGGACCGAGTCCTTCCCGGATCCATCAATGCGCCGCTCCCGTCTCCCTCGAGGACCTCATGCCCACCTTTCTTGAGGCCGCCTCCCTCCCCGCGCCCGCCTCTGTCGAAGGCCGCAGCGTCCTCCCTCTGCTCTCCTCAACCCCAGCCGAGGTGGGCTGGCGCGAATACGTCCACGGCGAACACTCTCCTCACTACGCCAAAGGCACGGGAATGCAGTTTCTCACCGACGGCAAAGAAAAATATATCTGGTTCACTCTGAGCGGAAAGGAGCAGCTCTTCGACCTGCGCAAAGATCCGCAAGAACTCCATGATCTCGCGCGCGCAAAAGCGAATCGCGCGCGGCTCGCGCTCTGGCGCGCGCGCATGATCCGGGAACTCGCTGCGCGCCCCCAGGACGGTCTTTCCGACGGCAAACAATTGATCCCGGGCAAAGAGTTGCCTGCCGTTCGCCCCGCGCTTCTCTCCTGATTCCCCTCCCGACTTTCATGAACCCCGATCTGCTCTTCTTCGACGCTTTCACCCGCTACGGGCCTCGCCCCAAAAAGCACCTCGCGCACGCCTGGCGGCTCGATGACATCGTCGCCGAGATGGAGCACTGCTCCATCTCGGGCGCGCTCGTCGCCTCGAGTTTCTCGATCTATCAGGACGCGATGCAGGGCAACCTCCGTCTCTCCTCGGAGATCGCGGGTCATCCGCAGCTTTACCCCGTGTGGAACGTCATGCCGCATCACGCCGGCGATTTCCCTTCTCCGCGCGAACTCGAGCCCCTCCTCCGCCGGCACAACGTCCGCGCGGTCATCCTCCATCCCAAGACCAACCGCTGGGACGGGGACGCCCCGCACAGCGCCGAGCTTTTCCGCTGGCTGGCGCGCCGGCGGTTTCTCGCCATCGTTTTCAAGGAGGAGTTCGCCCAGCTCCCCGATCTCGAGCGCCTTCTCGCCCGCTTCCCGTCGCTCAACGTTCTCCTCATGAGCGCGGGATGGGACGACCAACGCCTCCTCCTCCCGATGCTCGAACGGCGGAAAAACCTTCATCTCGGCCTCGACCGCTTCCAGATCCATTACGGCCCCGAGCGCTTCGTGAAGATGGGCTGCGAAGATCGCATCCTCTACGCCTCGAACGCCCCCCTCATGGGAATGGGCGCCCATCGCGCCTTCGTGGATTGGGCCGAGATCCCGCTCGCCGCGCGCCGCAAAATGGCGGGAGGCAATCTCCTCCGTCTCCTCGGTCTCCGCGCGCCGCCCGCGCGCGTCAACCGCCGTGAAGACCGCCTCATGGCCGCCGCGCGCGCGGGCCGCCCTCTGCCGGTTCCGGTCGTGGACTTCCACATGCACATCCTCCCCGAGGGCGCGCGCGGCGCGATCGAGCACGTCCGCATGGAGCGCGGCGATCCGAAGGGCGTCTTCCATCAACTCAACCGCATGCACTGCGTCGGCGGAGGTTTCATGAGCTGGCGCGTCGCCGCCTACGATTCCTGGGGCGGCAACGAGGACGTCCGCCGCTGCCTCGACGTGGCGCCTCCGGGCTACTGGGGCCTCGCCTCCGTGGATCCGCTCTATTTCTCGCAGAACGAATTGGCCCGCATGATCCCGGAGGTCTATCGCGACCGGCGTTTCGTCGGGATGAAACCGTATCTCCGCTTCGGAATCGAGTACCACCATCCCTCCTATGACGTCTGGTGGCGCTTCGGCAACCGCCACCGTTTCTACGCCCTGATCCATCGCACCCGCGGCGATTACGCCGAGGTGGACGCCCTGGCGAAAAAATATCCGCGCGTCCGCTGGGTCGTCGCCCACTGCGGCGCCGATTATCGCTCCGCCGAACTCGGCGTCGAATGCGCGCGCCGCCACCCGAACGTCTATCTCGAGATCACCTACACCGCGGTGACCTACGGCATCATCGATTACCTCGCGAACGGCGCGGGCGCCGACCGCGTCCTCTACGGAAGCGATCTCCCCATGCGCGACCTTCGTCCGCAACTCGGCTGGGTCGTCTTTTCGCGCCTCTCCGAGGCGGAGAAACGCAAGATCCTCGCGCTCAACGCGGCGAAAGTCCTCGCCCCCTGCCTCGCCCGTCTCCCCGCGCACAACCGCCCGCGTGTGTAATCCGCATCCCTCTGCGAGATCCGGTTGCAGCAAGGTCGCCGCTCAGCGCGCGGCCGGCGGCATCGGAGGCGGCGCGGAAGGTTTGGCGCGCGCGCGCCAGACGCCGTCGCGCGTGAACTGTTTCCAGCCCCACGCCAACCATCGGAGGAGCGAGTGGGCGAGCCAAAGCGCCCAGAGCAGCATCAGGATCCGATAGAACCAGACCGACACCGAAAGCATGCCAGGCCGCGGCAGCGGCCCCGACGCCCGCGCGGCATCCCAGCGCAGCGCGTGCGGAGTGGATGCGTTGCCGAGGAGGAACATCTCGGGATTGCCGAGCAACCCCTGATACACCACCGCGAGGAGGATCCCCAGGGAAAGCGCGGTGACGAGCGCGAGGAAGATTTGCGCGAGATTGAACTTCCACGACGCCTTCAAAACGCGGCGGGCGTCTCCGCGTTGAGCGAGGAGAAAGAACCAGCCGACGACGACCAGCGCGCCCGCGAGATGCACCTGGGTCAGCCCCAGCATGAGGAGCGCCCACTGGAGGCGGGTGAGCGGCGAGGTCGGCGCTCGCCCGAGCGCCCATGCGGCGATCAGGGCGACCGCGAAAACGCTCCAGAAACGGACTGCGGGTCCGCGAAGCGGCCCGTGCGTCCAGAGGATCCAGCGGTCGGCCGGCGGCGTCAGGATCGTGGTGATATTCGCGCTTTCCGCGGGAAGATCGATCCGCGCCGCGGATGTCCATGCGCCGAGCGCCTTCGCTTCGGTCCAACTCAGGTCGAGGTTCTGCAGGCCCGGCTGGATGGGAATGATCAGGCTCTCGCCTTCGCGGCGGGCGGAGAGCTTCGTCCCGTCGCGCTGGAGCGAGGTAATCTCGATCGAAGGATCGAGCTTGAGGACGAGGTCGTCGCCGACGCTGCATTCCAGGGCGAGATGGAGCGACGCGGTGCGGAAGCGGCGGCCAAGGGTTTCCTCATGGCGAACGCGAAGGAAAGTCAGCGTCGGGCCGACGAGGGCTTCGGGCCGGGTGAACGCGAGGGAAACCGATTCGCCGGGCCAGGGACGCCAAAACGGCACGAGGCGTTCCCCTTGGGGCTCCATCACCGGCGCAAGCCCCGCGAGGGCGATGTTCCAAACAGGCGAAGACACGAGGCGCCAGCGTTCCACCCAGCGATCGGTGTTCGCGGCGGTAAGCGTGAGCCCGGATGCGACGGATAGCTCGCTGTCCCACGTGAACTCCCGTTGGTTCGCGGCGAGGCGCGCCTCGACGGCGTCCGCGCTGGTGGAGACATTCGGCGTGAGCACTTTTTCGCCCGGCAACAACGGTACCTGCAGCGCGACGGCGCGTCCCGGCGCGGCGAGGCGCGTGACCTTGTTGTGGACCTGCCAGGTCAACCCGATCTCCAACGTGCGATCCAGCATCGCCAGGGTGTTGTACTCCCGCCGGTCGTACGCGGCGTCCTGGCGTCCGGCGGCGTCCTGTTTCTTGGAAAAGAAAATCTGCGATTCGGGGACGCCGTCCTTGCGTAGGCCGGTGACATTCCATCCGGGCGCGACGACGCTGAGAGTTCGGGGTTTGAGGAGGAAGTTGAGCTCCCAATCGCGCGCGCCGGCGAGGAACCCCTCGACCTTCACCTTGTGCACGCCCGCGGGCACGACGACCCAGAGGTAACCCTCCTGCCGGCGCGCGGCGGTTTCGGGTTTGCCATCCATCTCGACGCGGAGAGGCGACCATGCGGGGAAACGGCCGGGAAGCGGCACGGCGGTTCGGATCGCAGCCTCGATCCGCGCTTCGTACGCGAGGCGGTCGTCGCCGACCTGGAGGTTGAGGACGGAGAGATCGGCGCAACGCGGATAACTGTCGTCGGGTTTCAGGAGGCGTTGTTTGAGCGTCTCGATCATCGGCGCGTCGGGGAACCCTTGCGCTGGCGCATTCGCCGCGCCGAACGCCAGGCTGAACGCCACGAGGAGCGCCGCCGTCGGACGCGGAATCGCCGGCGCCGAGGGCGGCCGCGTCTTCCCAAGGAGGCGGGCGAGGAGCATGAACACAAGGGCGAGGCCGGCGAAGACGACGAGTTTTTGCGCGAGAGGCGAGAGGAGCACCGGAACGATCCTCTGGCTTGCCGCGACCGGCCCGTTCCAGGAACAGGACACGACGCGCCAGCGCCATTCCGGCACTGCGGGACCGGTTTGGATTTTGGCTTCGGCTTCCTGCCTCAAGTTCGCGATGGAGACGTCGTAGGCGCCTCCGAGCGGAACGGCATAAAGCGCCCGCCGAGATCGCGAACTCGCTCCAACCACTTTCGTTTTCCGGAGATGCCCGTCGTCATTCCCCTCCTCCGAAACGACGCCGGCGGCCATTCTGGCCGCCGGCGCGGAGGAAGGTTCGGCTTCTCTTTGAAGCGGAGACTCGGGCGGCATCCTGGAAAAACTTCCGACGCCTTGTCCGCCGCGGTCTTCCAACTGCGGATAGATCACCGACTGGATCTGTGCGTACGTGAAAGGAATCAGGACGAAAGCGAGGGCGACGAGCGCCAAGTTTTTCCAAAGGACGAGGAGCTTGCGCAATGTCCCCTCGGCCACGATGCGGAGAAGGGCGAGCGGAACGAGCAGGATCAGCCAGGTGTAGCGCGGACTTCCCGGTTCGTGATAAGTGAGGCCCAACGCCAGGAAGGCAACGAGGCCGACGCGGAAACCCCACAGCCGCGAGATGGCGAGACTGAAAACGAGGAGCAAAAAGAGGTCGAGGAGCGTCCAGGAGGTGAGCCAGTCGCCCTCGACGCGCTCAGCGCCAAACAGCGCGAGAAGCCGCCAGCCCGGCGGAAGGTTCAGCGTGAGCGCGAGAGCGTCCATATCGGCGTTCCAACCTGTCGCGGGAATGCTCCGCGCCGAAGCCGAGGTCCCCACCGCCTCGAGCTGAAGGTTGCGGGCGCGCACCTCGACGCCCGCGGCGCCCGTCTTCGGATTGCGCGTGATGAGTTGCCCTTCCCCGTTGGCCTTGACGCTGCCGAGCACGACCTGCGGAGGCACATCCAGCCGCCACACGCTCTGCATCTGTCCCTGGATCCGATCGCGGGAGGTGTACCCGCGGCCGCGTTCATCGAGCCAGATCTCGCGCGCGCAGGAGAGGCTTTTCGGAGATGACACCCCCGAACCGCGCATCTTCTCGACGAGCGCGAACGCGCCCTTCACATCCCATTGATAGACCGGAAAATGACGCCACTCCTGCGGAAACGTCGTCTGCTTCGCATCCACGGCGGGGACGTGGCGCACCTCGATCATCCGAAACTCGGGATCGCCCTTGAGCGCGACGAGCTCGCGCGCGGCAACCGGCGGCGCGCCGGCCGGAAATTTCAGCTCCGTGGCCGACGTCACGCGAAACGCGCGGAGACGCACCAGCCATTTCCCCGCGCGCACCTGGGCCTTCATCGCGCCGCGTTCGTCCACGGCGACGGGGATCGGGCTTTGCGCCGAGGCCAGGCTCCAGCCTTCGGGGAGCGGGTTGCCCAATTCGACTTCGCGGTTCTTGCCCGCCACGCTCAACTCCAGCACCGTGTGCAACCACATCGGGATGCCGTCTTCGAGGAGACGATAGACCTTGACGGCGAGATGGTCCTTTTCGCTTTCGACGACGCGCTGATGCTTGAGCCAGAGAAAGCCTTCGCCGTCCCGGTTCGGCAGCGGCACGGACTGGCCGTCCACCGAAAGCGCGATCACGCCGCATTCGGCGGGAACGCGAACCTTTTGAGGCACTTCCGTCCAGCGAAACTCGCCTGCGAGACGATGGACGCCCGGAGCGAGGAGGACGGCGGGCAGACCGTTCTTTTCCACCACGGCGATCGGTTGCGCGCCGTCCTGCACGAGGACTGGCCAGAGATCGGCGTCGCCCGGCAGAGTGAACCACGCGCGATGGAACGCGTGGGCAACGAGAGCGAAGCGTCCCTCCTTCGCGCCGGCGTGAAGCGTCAGTTCCGACGGACAGACGCAAAACCAGCGATTCGGATCGTTGAAGGCCGTCGGGCAGCCGCGGTGCGGCGCGTCCCAGACCGCCCAATCCACCCACGGCTCGAGAGCCGGCGGGATCTTCGTCTGGCCGAACGCGACGGAAGAGAGGAGACCCAAGAACAAGGCGCCGAAGATTCTTTTCATGGCGGGACGAGGGAAAAACGACGGGAAACGGAATGCGCGGTACGCCGACGAGCTTCGCCGCATCCCCGGATGATGCGACGAAATCCCGGAAAGGGAAAGAAATTTTCCCAAATCCCTGCGTAAGGCATGGGGAGAGTCCATCCTCATTCTTTGCCCTCGGGGGAAAAAGGATGCTCCGTGGGAAATTTCAGATCTTTCGGACCAGCAGGCGCGCCGCGCGGCGCGCCACGGCGCGGGGATAGAAGGCCGCGAGGGCGCGGAGGCGCCCCTCGTCGAGGGAGGCCGTATCCAGCGCGCCCTGCGACTCCGGATCGAGCCCCTCCTTGAGAAGGACCCAAACCCAGTCGAGAAGGCATTGCTCGGCCGTCGCCACGCCGCCCTTCAAGGGGCGACGATGGATCGGCGCGCGCACCCGCGTGAAGACGACCGGGCCGAGCGCCGTCTCCACCCGGCGGCGGCGCCAAGCCCGACAGGTAAACGCCGTGATCACGGAGGGAACCTGCTCGAGCGCGCCGTGAAGGAACAGCCCGTGGCGCGCCGTGACATACGCCGAGGGGTCGAGGGCGGCGACCAGTTCCCCCGCATCCCGCAGGCCGGGCAGGCCGTAGAACCCGCGGACGTAGCGCCGCAAGACCCCGACGCTGACGAGCCGCGTGATCTGCATGTGCGCAACCGGGATCCGGCTGCCGGCGAGATTGGCCAGTTCGGCGCGGGTGAACAGCCGTTTGCCGTGTCGCCCGGCTAGGTCCGTCAGCCGGCGATGCCACTCCAGCGCCCTCATGGCGCTCCTCCCCCGAGGCGGAGGCGATGCTCCAGGATCGCGCGAACCGCCTCGAGAATGGCCCGTCCCCCGCCGCTCTCCTCGAGACGCCGCGCCTGGATCGGCTCGACCTCCTCTCGCACGATCTGTCCGATGCCTTTCGCGTGAAAGTCGGGGTGCTCGCGAAAATCGGCCAACTGGCGCGCAACGAGGTCCGCCCCGATGCCCAACCGCGCGAGCTTCGCCTGCATCCGCCCGGCCGAATCAGGACGCAGCCTGTGCTGGAACAGGAACAGGTCCACGAGGTCGCGGTGCGCAAGGTGGATGCGGTTGAAGATCGCGATCACCTTGCTCTCGACGAGGTCGGCATCGGAAACCGTCGGAACCATCGTCCCCTCGAACAACCGGTTTTCCTGGCCGTCGAGCGAGACGATGCTCAGGATCTGGACGCTCACCACGACCGGCCGCTCCCACCCCTCGGGGCGGAAGGCCACCTGGAGTTCGTGAACGCTGGGCGACGCATCCTTCCCTTCGAGGGGGGCCACGAGGGTCTCCACGCCGAAGCGTTCCGCGAGGTCGGGAACCAGCTTCGTTTGGAGGACCCGAAGCACCGCCGCCTGCTTGACGGCCAACTCCTCCGACGTATCATAATCGAGGTCCCGCGAGAAGCGGCTGCTTCGGTCGAGCAGATAGAATCGGGATCCGCCGATCAGGCGGAGGCCCACGCCGGCGGGATGACGAGCCACCAGAGGCACGATCACTCTCTGAATCGCCTCGATCCATGCATCCTGCGAATTCAACGCATCTTTCATAACGTAAATGTTATGTTTTCTACAATAATTGCGGAATTAGATCGAGCAATATCATTTGCCAAAAATCCCCCGGACGCATGGAGAAAGATTTCGGACACGAACGGTAGGGCGAGGCCGCCGGCCGAGCCAGGGATTCCCCAAGTAAAAAACCACGGCGGGCAACCGAGAACAGTCCGAGGCATGAGGCCGAGGAGCGAGGCGGAAAAGCGCCGAAGCCGATCCCTGCCGAGGCATGGCGCCGGCTTTGACGCGGTCTGGCGGGAGTTCACCGAGAGTCCTTCCCTCTCGAACATCGAGCGCCAAACCTCGAACCTTTTCAGAACCCTCCCTCCCTTTCTCCTTCTCCCGAGGAGGACCAGCCGAAGACAGCGACGCCAACTCCGGTGGGCGCGCAGCTTCGGCCCTCCTCTCCTCCGATCCCTCTCGGTTGGCCCTCGAGGAAAAGGGACGCCTCCACAGGAAAAATCCGCTTTCGCTGCCGCCGAGGTAGGCGGCTCGGCTGACAGCTTTACCCTCCCTCGCTTCGCGATGAAATGGAGATCGGCGGCGCGCCCCTCGACCTCGCGGAAAAATCCCACGGACGCATGGAGAAAGATTTCGGACATGAACGGTAGGGCGAGGCCGCCGGCCGAGCCGCCGCATCCTTCTTTGGAGAGTCCGGAATCTCGGCCTCACCCCTCCGATCCTCGATGGATGAGGAGGAGGCGAACTCTCGGAAAAGGGAGCGGATCCGTGGAGGTGGGCCCCATCTGTTCGGCCTCGCCTCGTGAGGAACCCCCGGTTCCAAGAATGCCCGCGCGCTCAGGCGCGGTCGCGGATCGCGCATCGCGTCTTCAGGGTGAAGACGAAGACGCCGAGGCCCATGATCCCGAGCGCGAAGATCGTGTCGCCCACGATGCGCAGCCAACGAAGCGCGTTCATGAGCGGGGTCTGAAGAAACTCCGCCGAACGCGCATACCACATCCCGTACTCCACGCTCGCCCAGGCCTGGAGCAGGCCCAGAGGCAACAGGCTGAGGAGCACCATGAGCGCGAGGCCGAGGTTCGTGCTCCAAAAACTGAAGCTGAGCAGGCGCGTCTTCCAAGGGTGCGTCCCCGAAAGGCCCCGGAGGCAGAAGAGCATCAGCCCGATCCCGAGCATGCCGTACACGCCGAAGAGCGCGGTGTGCGCGTGCACGGGCGTGGTGTTGAGGCCCTGCATGTAGTAGAGCGCGATCGGCGGGTTGATGAAGAAACCGAACAATCCCGCGCCGACAAGGTTCCAGAACGCCACCGAAACGAAAAAATAGATCGGCCAGCGGTAGGCCGACACCCAGGGGCGCGCGCGCGCGAGGGTGAGGTTCTCGTACGCCTCGAACCCGATCAGCACGAGCGGCACCACCTCGAGCGCGCTGAAGGTCGCCCCGAGGGCGAGCACCGCGGTCGGAGTGCCGCTGAAGTAGAGGTGATGGAACGTGCCGAGGATGCCGCCCGAAAGAAAGATGGTCGTGGAGAACAACACCGCGGCCGTCGCCGTCGCGATCCGCAGCAACCCCATCCGCGTGAAGAGGAAGGCGATCACCACCGTGGCGAACACCTCGAAGAATCCTTCCACCCAGAGGTGGACGACCCACCAGCGCCAGTACTCGGCCATCGCCAGATGCGTTTGGCGATGCCACATCAGTCCCGCCGCGTAGAAGAGCGCGATCGCCGCCGACGCGAGGAGAAAGAGCGCAAGGAGATGGCGATTCGGGCCGGGCGCGCGCAGCGCGGGCCAGAGCGCGCGGGCCATCAGGAAAAGCCACAGGAAAAGGCCGACGAGCAGGAACGCCTGCCAGAAGCGCCCCAGGTCCACGTATTCATAGCCCTGATGCCCAAACCAGAAGTTCGTGACGAACCCGAGCTTCTGCTGGATGCCAAACCATTGGCCGATCATCGAGCCGACAACGATGACGAGGAGGCACACGAACAGGAAGTTCACGCCCAGCCGTTGAAACGCGGGCTCGCGTCCGGAGACCGCCGGCGCGATGAACAACCCGGTGGCCAACCACGCCGTCGCGATCCAAAAGATCCCCATCTGCGTGTGCCAGGTGCGCGTGACCGAGTACGGAAACCATTTGTCGAGCGGGATCCCGTAAAAGCCCGATCCTTCCACCCCGTAATGCGCCGTGACGGCGCCGAGGCCCGCCTGGGCGATGATGAGCAGCGCGACGACCCAGAAGTATTTCAGCGTCGCGCGCATCGAAGGCGTGGGATTCACGCCGAGCAGCGGATCTTTCTCCGGAATCGCGTTCCCTTCGTGGTTGGCGCGGGCGTGTTCGACCGCGAAATACCACGCCAGCGCGCCGATCCCCGCGAGCAACAGCACGAAGCTGATGACGGACCAGACGATCACCGAACCGGTGGGCGAATTGTTCACGAGATCGTCAGGCGGCCAGTTCTGCGTGTAGGTCACCGTCTGCCCGGGACGTTCCGTGACGCAGGCCCATGCCGTCCAAAAGAAGAAGGCGTTCATCTTCGCCTGACGCACCGGATCCTTGATGGTGTTCGCGGGAATCGCGTAGGCGTCACGAAGCTTCGCCATCGCGGGATCCGCCCCGAACAACGCCGTGTAATGCGCGGCGACCGCGCGAAACGCCTCCGCTCGCCACGGCGAGATCACCAGGTCTCCGCTCGCGGGATCGTAGGTGTTTTTCCGCAACTCCTGGGCGAGGCGCGCCTGAAGCGCCGCCCTGGGTTCCGGCGCCATCTCCGCCCACGAACGCGCGCCCGCTTCCTCCGCCCATCGGTTGAGCATCCATTCCGCTTCGCGATGGAGCCAGTCGGCGGACCAATCGGGCGCCACGTAGGCGCCATGCCCCCAGATGCTCCCCACTTCCTGGCCGCCCATGCTCTGCCACACGTTCTGCCCGTCGCGAATGTCGGCGCCGGTGAAGAGCGCCTCGCCGGCCGAGGTGATCACGCGCTCCGGAAGCGGCGGTTTTTGACGATAGATTTCGAATCCGTACCACGAGAGCACGAAAAACGACGCGACGATCACGAGGGTCAGCGACCACCAGAGGCGACGATAGGATCGGACAGGGACTGCTTCCATGGTGGAACGTAAACCCGCGCGACGGGGCGGCGTTTGACCTACGTCAACTTTGGCATCGGAGCACAATCTGCCGGCGCCGGCGCAAGCTTCGCTCGACGCCCCGCGCGCGCATGCGCTACGCTTCCCCCATCGAGGGTCGCATGAAGATCCAGATTCCCGAAGATCTCAAAAAGGATGTGCCGGAGGGTTTCTGGGGCAAGGTCCTCAGCGCGACGCCGATCGTGATGGCGGTCGTGGCGACCGCGCTCGCCGGGTTAGCCTCGAGCGAGATGACGCGCGCCCAGTACGATCGTTCCCTCGCGGCGCAACGCCAGGCCAAGGCGGGCGACCAATGGGGGTTGTTCCAGGCCAAGCGCCTCCGGGGCGCGCTCCAGCGTTCCACGCTCGATCTCCTCCATGCCTCCGCCGCGATCCGGCCGCTCGATCCCGCGCGCCTTCTCGCGGAAGCGAACGCCGCGCGGACCGCAGCCGGCGAAAAACCTTTCGAAAACGGCGCGGCGGACGCGCTGAAGGAAACGATCGCCCGCTTGCAATCGGGCGAGATGCCGCCCCTGCCGCGCGCCGCGCCATGGCCTCCTCCGCTGGAGGCCGCCGTCCGCGCCGTG
>JABWAM010000273.1 GCA_013360985.1 Verrucomicrobiia bacterium
GTCCGCGCGAAACCGAGGGGGCGTCCCGCGAGATCGTAGACACCCGCCTTCGCGCCGGTGCCGCCGAGGTCGAGCCCGAGAAAGGCGTCGCGCGCCATGGCGGTCAGAGGTCGAGGTCGCGTCCGCCCGCCGCGCGGATGAGGCGGGCGGCGTTGGCGTGAAACACCGGCGCGAGTTGTTCGCGGGAGAGGCCAACCTCGCGCGCCGCTGCGATGAGGTTGCGGAGTTCTTCGTAAAGGAAGAACGTGAAGCGCGCGGCCTCGGGCCCTTCGACCGCGCGCATGTTCGGATCGTCGGAGACATCCCCATACATTCCCTTCGGAACGAGGTTCACATAGCGCCCGTTCTCCGCGATGCGCCGCATCCGCATCCGCACAATGGGCAGATCGCTCGCGAAGAGGACGCGTTCGGGGCCGACGGCGCGCAGGAGCGCGACGAAGACCTCGCGGCAGGTGTTCGCGCTGACGTCGAAGACCATATTCTTCGCGGCGGCAAGTTTTTCGAACGCGTCGCCGAGGTCTTCGGGCACGTAGGCGCGCCCGACGTGGGCGATGATCAGCTTCACGTTCGGCCAGCGCCGCTCGATTTCGAGCATCTGGGCGAGGTTGAGCGGATCGCGCAGGCGGCCGTCGCGCGGGATGTGGAGCATCGCGATCCCGCCGAGGCGATCGAGGAGATCGAGATGATGCGGCGGCAGGAAATCGAAGATCCGGATCTCCTTCTGCGGAATGGCCGGAGGAGAGAGCGAGAGGTAGACTTTGATGCCGAGGAAGCCTCCCTCGCGGAGGCGGCGTTCCAGATCCGCACCGGCCCACTCCGGGAGGGCGAAGAGGAGCGCGGGCCAGCGTCGCGCCCGGGCGACGTCGCGCACATAGGCGTTGCCCGCTTCATGATCGTCCGAAGGTTGGAGCACCATGCCGAAGAGGAGAGGAGTCACCCGCTTTCCCGGGAAAAGCAGGCGATAGGTCTCCTCGAGATCTTCGACGGGATTTTCTCCGGCGACGCGCGCCGGCCAACGGACGAGGCGGCCCGCGCGCCCGAAGCTCGCGCAGTGCGCCTGGCGCCAGACGTGCACATGCGCGTCGATCAGCCGATCGGGAAGCCACGGCGCAATTTCCGCGCGGTAGATCTCGCGATCGTGCTCGAAAACGTCGAAGAGCGCCATGGCCGGAAAGCGAAGGAAACGGGGGAAACGCGCCGGCGTCAAGCCGCCGGGAATTGACGGCGCCAATTTCTCCGCCGAAAAGCGCCGGCGCAAAACGGCGATCCGTCCGCGAACAGCGGCTTGGGGAGGCGGCTCATGGCATCCATCTCGGGGCGCCGCCGCATAATTTCCTCACGGAACTGGACGCGGACCTCAGTCCTTGAGGGAATGTTTTTTCGCCGCGTCGGTCGCCGTCATTCCGCGTTTGACCACGTCGCAGAGGGCGCGCTGGAAGGCGGCGGGATCGGGCACCTGGATCGCGTTGCGGCCAAAGACCACGCCGCCTGCGCCGTCAGCGACTTCGGTTTCCGCGAGCTTGAGGGCCTCGAGTTGCGTCGGCGTCTTTTTCGCGCCGAGGCCGAGCACGGGGACGGGACAGCTCTCAACGATTTCGCGGAAGCGATGGGTATGAAAGGTCTTGATCAGGTCCGCGCCGAGCTCGGCGAGGACGCGGGCGCAGGCAAAGACCTTTTTATGGAGTTGCTCGGGGGACAGCTGTTCGGCTTGCGCGGGGAAATACTCGCCGACGATCGGCAGGCCGAGGCGGCGCGCCTCTTCGCTCATCGCGCGATAGACCTCGACGTTGCGCGCGTCGCGCTCTTCGCTTCCCGTCTCGAGGGTGAGCGAGATGAGGACCGCGTCGGCGCCGAGGCGAAGCGCTTCGGCGGGGGTGAAGGCGGGGACGGTGGCGGCGTCGCGATAGCCCCAGTGGAAGCAATAGACCGTGGACCAGTTGATGCGCGCGACGGCGAGCGGCGCGCCCTTGAAGTTGAAGGCGTGACGGCAGTGCGGAATCATCCCCGGCGAGAGGAGGATTCCGTCCACGCACGCATCCACCTTTTTCACTGTCTCCGGCAGGTTGTGCATGCCGGGGATCGGGCCATCGAAAAGGCAGTGGTCCACGGCGACGATGACGCAGCGCTCGTCGCGATTGAAGAGGCGCTCGAAACGCAGGTTTTTCATGAAGAGGAGATCACTTCGGGAACTCGATCGGCGTGCGGCGTTCGCCGCTTTCGGTCACCACATCCGCGGCGATGTTTCCGGAGAGCGTGAGTTGGCTGTTGAGGACCTGGAGGATGCTGGCGGGCACCATCGGAGTCACCGGGCCGTGCGCGGCGAGGCGTGTGATGAAACGCTGCCACGACACGTCGCCGTAGGTGAAGCCGTCCCAGAAGCTCACCCGCTTGGAGTTTTTGAGGTCGCGCGGCCCGATCGTCGCCGCCTTGGGCGGACAGTTGGCGAGATCGCCCGAGCAGCCGCAGTCGCAGAAGAGGCTGTTCTGGCAGACGGTAATCGGATGGAGGTCCACGAGGCGCGCGCCTTCGTTGAGGTAGGCGTCGAGGTCGTCGCCGAACTCTTCTCCGAGATGCGGTTCGAAGAAGGCGATGTGCCCCGCCCAGCCGATGCCGCCGTAGCAGATGTCGGCGCCGCCGAGGTCCTCGATCATCCGGCTGTAGGAAGCGACGTTCTTCGTGCTCGGGAAATGGATCTGTTTCTCCGGTATCCGCAGCTTCGGATCGATGCGGCGGAAGAGGTCGTGCCACATCCAGTATTGGAAGCCGCCCTTCCAGTCGCGCGGGGCGGTGTTGCCGTCCTGGTCGGCGTACTCGTCCATGTTGAAGGTGTGGACGTGGTGGCAGGGGATCCGCAGACGGTTGATCATCTCGGCCACGAAGGCGTACTGCGGGTTTGGCGCGGGGAGAATGATCACGTGGCGCCGCCCTTCGTCGAGCGCCCGCTTGATGCCCGAGACGATGTCGAGGAGATAGGCGAAGCCGAAGGCCGCCTGATCTTCGATCACGCGGATCTTGAAGTTTTTTCGCGGGTGCTTGCAGATCTCCGATTTCTTGATGTTCCGCACACGGTCGAGGGCCTTTTTGTCGCGGAACGGAAGGAACGGGGCGGGGTCGAAGGGGAAGCGCGTGGACATGGGAAAGCTTGTGGGTGGAAGGAGAGGAGACAGGCTGGCGAAATCCATGTCAAGATTGGCGCGCGAGCTGAAAACCGTCCGGTGCGTCCTTAACGGCCCAACCGAGGCGCGCGATCTCGGCGCGGAGCGCGTCGGCGCGCGCCCAATCTTTCGCCGCGCGCGCCGTCCGCCGCTCGCGGG
>JABWAM010000274.1 GCA_013360985.1 Verrucomicrobiia bacterium
GGCGTGCGGAGGCGGAGGCGGCGCGCTGGCCGCCGCGCCGACGCGGAGCTGAAGCGGCGAGGTGCGAGAGATCTCGGTGCCCACCGGAACGGCGATTGCGGGGATTTGGAATTCGCCGGCGCGCTGGGGAACGACTTCGTAGCTGTGGGTGGCGCTTCCCGACATCGCGCCGTTGATCATCTGGAAGCTCATCTGTTGTCCTGCGTACCGAAACGTCAGCCCTTCCACCGCGGGGATCTGCGGGGCGCGAACCATCGCGGCGCCCTGCACAGCGATTCCCAGATGGGCGCTCTCGCCCAGCGAGATTTCCGCGCGATCGAGCGTCGCGGTGACCGTCGCGGCGGACGCGAGGCGAAACGCCAGCGTCAGGATCGTCAGCCAAGCCCACGGAGAGGAACGGCGCGCGGTTCGCAGTCTTTTGTCGCAAGGAATGAGGTTCATGGGAGAGGTTTGGTGTGCGGTTCACCAATCGCGTTTGACAGGTTCCTCCTGGGCGGAAGCGCGTCCCGATCGGTCGAGGGACAAGGGCATTTTGCGTTCATCCCCTTTGAGTCCGTCAAGCAGGGTCTTCGCCTCCTCCGGACTCATCGCGCCGGGGCGACCGGCCGCAGGCGGCGCGCGATCGGAGCGTTCGGGTTTCGGCTGCGCCGCGCGAGCCTCCTCGTTTTTTGAAGGCTCGGAGGACGACGGTTGGGAAGAACGCTCCCCCTTTTTCGCCGCCGGCGCCTCGGTTGGGTTGCTCTGGTCGGGCTCAGGTTTGGGTGGTTCCCGCGAAGGCGATGGCGTGTTCGAGGAAGACGGGTTCTGATCGGATTTCGAAGGAGACGTTTCCTTTTGGTGCGATTGGGATTGTTGCTGCGGTTGCGGCGATTGTTGGTCCTTCTTTCCGTTTTGTTGCGGCGGCGATTGCTTCTTGAGCGCATCGAGCTTGCGCTGGACGAAATCCCGGTTGAACTTCGCGTCGGCGTCCTCCGATTTCCGTTTGAGCGCCTGATCGTACGCCTGGATCGCCTGTTCCCAGGTCTTGATGGTCTCGTCGGCATTCATTTTTTCCGTGGATTCCCCGACGCGATAGAGGGCGTTTCCGAGATTGTAGAGCGCCTTGGGAGGAAGCTCGGGAGTTTTCGCGGTCTTGGCCGCTTTCAAAAAAGCGCCGGCGGCCGTCTTGAAATCTCCGGTGCGATACGCGGAGGCGCCGAGGTTGAACTGGATCTCGGGCGCGTTTGGGTCCTGTTTCGCGGCATCCCGATAGGCGGCAAGCGCGTCTTGGAAACGGCCTTCCCGGTATGCGTTGTCCGCGCTCCAGAGCGCCGCGCACGCCGGCGAGGCGAGGAATGCGGCGGAAAGCAGCGCCGTTGCGCCAAGGAGGCGGGGCGCCGCGGCGGCGGAACGCGGAAGCCGGCGGCGGTCGCCGAGCATCCATTCCGTTGCGAGAAGGAGAAGGGCGAAGCCGACGAACCAGGGGAAACGTTCGATGGGGGTCCAATGATGTCGCGAGAGGACCTGGGTGCGGGATAGCGACGACAGGCCTTTCTGATAGAGGGCGAGCAATCCGTCCCCCTGCGCGCCGAGGGGCTGATAAAGCCCGCCGGTGATCCGGGCGATTTCCGCAAGGCGCTTTTCGTCGAGGCGCGACTTGACGACGCGCCCCTCCGGATCTTTCGCGAAATCGAGCGTTCCATTCGGACCGGGGATCGGCACGAGTTCGCCGTTCGGCGTGCCGACGCCGATCGTGAAGACGCGAAGGCCCGCGCGCGCCGCTTCACGCGCCGCGGCGAGGCTGTCCTGCTCGAGATCCTCGCCGTCCGTGAGGAGGAGGAGAATTTTCTGGTTCGACGGGGCATTATTGAACACCGCGATGGCTTCGCGAATCGCTTTGGCGAGATCGGTGCCTCCCTTCGGGATGACGTTCGCGTCCAAGGCGTCGAGGCTTGCGCGGAAAGCGTCGTGGTCGAGGGTGAGCGGACACTGGAGAAAGGCCGTGCCTGCGAAGGCGATCAGGCCGACGCGATCTCCTTCAAGACGGTCCATGAGATCGAGAACGGCGAGTTTCGCGCGCGCGAGGCGATTGGGATGAACGTCCTGGGCCAACATGCTCTTCGAGGTGTCCACCGCGAAGAGGAGATCGGTTCCCCGACGATGGATTTCCTCTTCGCGCCATCCCCATTGGGGGCGGGCCAGGGCGAGGAGGAGGGCGCCGACTGCGGCGGCCAGGAGGATGCGCTTGGCGCGCCGTCGCGAGGGCGAAACCGAAGCCGTGAGACGTTCGATCAGGCGCGAGGTGGCGAATCGTCCCAGGGCGTTGCGTTTGCGGCGTTCCGCGCGCGCCAGCGCCCAGAGCGTGGCGAGGAGGGCGGGCAGCGCGAGCCACGCGATCCATGGATGCGCGAATTGCATGAGATTTTGTGGGAAGGGGGAGAAACGGTGGGAGGGGAAAGCTACGGCAACGCGCGGAGGCGGGTGCTGGCGAGGCCGAGTTCGAGGGCGAGAACCGCGCATCCCGCGAGGAGCGGCCAGCCGAAGAGTTCGTCGTAGCGATCGAACTTTTTCAGGATTGCCGTCGTCTTTTCCATCCGGTCGATCTGCGCGTAGATCTCCTGAAGGCTGGCGGTGTCCGTGGCGCGATCGAAGCGCGCGCCGGTAATCTCGGCGATCTTGCGAAGGGTTTCCTCGTCCATGTCCACGCGCGTCATGACGATTCGGGTGTTGCCGAACATGTCGCGGGCGGGGATCGGCGCTTCACCGCGGATGCCCGCGCCGATCGTGTAGACCTTGACGCCGAGCGCGCGCGCCGCTTCGGCGGCGGCGAGGGGAGTCACCGAACCCGCGTTGTTCATGCCGTCGGTGAGGAGGATGACGAGCTTGCTTTTCGAAGGCTGCGCGCGGAGATGATTCACCGCGCTCGCGATTGCCGAACCGATGGCGGTGCCGTCTTCGACCAGCCCAACGCGAAGTCGTTTGAGGTTTTGCTGGAGCCATTCGTGGTCGAGGGTGAGCGGGCTGACGAGATAGGGGCGCCCCGCAAAAGCGACCATCGCGATGCGGTCGTTGGGGCGCGCCTCGATGAAACGGCTGACCACGCGTTTGACGACTTCGATGCGGCTGGTTGGATGTCCGTCGAGTTGGAAGTCGAGGGACTCCATCGAGCCCGAAACGTCAATGGCGAGGACAAGGTCCACGCCGCTCGCTTCGACCGGCGCGTTGCCTCGGCCGATCTGCGGTTGCGCCAGAGCGATAATTCCGAGGCCGAGCGCCAGGAGGCGCAAGCCGGTGAGCCAGGCGCCGGCGCGCGAACGCGCGGCGCGGCCCA
>JABWAM010000275.1 GCA_013360985.1 Verrucomicrobiia bacterium
TGGGGAGTCTGGAATCTCGACACGCTCCACCCCTCCGATCCTCGATGGATGATGATGAAAGGATCTCTCTGAAAATGGAGCTTATCCGTGGATTTGGGAAGTGGCGAAAACAATTGACCAGACTTTCGTTCTTGTCTTTCGGGCACGGCGGATCAGGATCCCACGCGTGTGGCGAGCAATCCGAACCCCCTCAGAACCATGCGTTCCCTTCAATTAGTGCGGGGTCGGCGGTCTCTTCCCACGCGCGTTGTCGCGCTCGCATTCGGCGCGTTGGCCGCGTCGGCGTCCGCCGCGACACTCACCTGGACGAATGCGTCCGGCGGCCTGTGGCAGGAGACGGGGAACTGGAGCCCGAATGCGACGGCGCGCTCCACGAACAATGTCCTCATCACCAATGCGGGACCCTTGACGGTGGTCGTGGACGATACGACGGCGGACAGCGATCCGGGCGACGCGACGAGCTGGATGCTGCTCGGCAGCGGCAACGCGTCGCAGATCGGCGGGGGCAACACCCTTCTTGTCAACTTTACCAACGCCTCGAAGGCTCTGGTTTTCAGCAATGCCGTCAATCAAACCTCTCTGATCGTGGGGAACGCCGCCGGGGAGGCGACCCTGCTGCTCAGCAACGGGACGGTCGAGGTGCGCACGGGAATGTTGCGCGTGGGAACGGCATCCGGCGCGAGCGGCGCCCTCGCGGTGCGCGGCGGCACGTTGCTGATCACCAACGCGAACAACGCGTTGATCGGTGACGAAAGCGGTTCGACGGGCATTCTTGAGGTGGCCGAGGGCACGGTGATCGGTCGAGGCACGCGCGTCGGCGGCGGTGCGGTGACCACGACCAACGCAACGGGTTTCTGGATCGCGCGCGGCAGTTCGACGAACATTGCGGCGACGCCCGTCTTTGGATACGGCAGCAACTCGTACGGGCGTCTCGAGGTGCGCGACTCCGCTCTTTTTCTTAACCAGGATACGCTGGATCTTGGCGCCGCCGCCGGTGCCACGGGCGTGGTGGTGGTCTCGGGCGGGAGTTATCTGGCCACCAACCTGCTCAACGATCGGATTCGGATCGGCGCGGCTGTCGGAGGTTACGGACATTTCATTCTCAGCAATGGGGTCGTGGACTTGCGCACGACGGTGGTGGATGTCGGATACGTCGGCGGATCGCGCGGCGAGTTGACGGTCGCCGGCGGGTTGATGACGATCACGAACGGTTCCTTGCTGCTCGGCGCGTCGAGCGGGAGCGTGGGCAACGCGACGATCTGGGGCGGGGCGCTTGCCACAAAAACAATGTATCTCGGCGCCAAGGCCGGTCCCGGCGGCTCGGGAAGTCTGGTCATCCACGGAGGCGCGGTGACCAACTCGAGCGCGTTGACTGTGGGCGATCGCACCAACTTGGGGAGCATCTTTATCGACGGGGGAAGTCTGGTGCTCACCGCCGGCACCTTCCGCGTCGGCGGCGAGAACGCCATGGGCTACGGCAGCGTCATGGTGACGGGCGGCGCCCTGAAGGTTGACGGGAGCGCGGTGGTTCTCGGCGGTTATGCGGGGTCCACCGCCGCGGTGCTCGTTGCCGGCAACGGAATCGTGGATGCGCGAGGAGTGGGAACCTTCGCGATCGGGCATACCGCCGGCGCGACGGCCAGCGTGACGGTGGCCGACGGGTCGATCCTTTTTGGAGGCGCCGAACTTGGGCTTGGCGCCTACGGAGTGGGCGTCCTCAACGTTTACGGCGGATCGGCGACGCTCACCAACTTGTCGGTGCGCATCGCCCAGTCCGCGGGAAGCTATGGACTGCTCAACCTCACGGGCGGAACGACCGTCATCAATAGTGCGACCTATGCGGGATTTTCTGCGGGCGCGACGGGGCGCGTGGTGGTCAGCGGCGGCAATCTCGCCATGACCAACGCCGCGGGATCGCTGCTCTTCACCGTCGCCTACAGCACGGGCCTCGGCACGTTTGCTCAAACCAATGGAGATACGGTCGTCAATTGTACGGTCGTCAACTCGAACGGACAGATGTCCTTGGCCGGGGGCAGCTACTCGAATACGGGTTATTTTTACTTTTACGGCGGGATCGGGGTTGGTGGCGTCACGAGTTCGGTCGTGATGTCTGGAGGCGCCTTGAGCATCCCCAACCCCGGAGCGAACGGGGTGATGCTGGGATACGGCGCCGGTCCGGCGATCTTTTCCGTTTCAGGAGGGATGGTCACTCTTTCGAATGTGGCGGTGGGCAGGGCGGTCGGCGCCGACGCGAGCTGGTTGATTTCTGGCGGGACCAACACGGTGTTGGGATCCGCGTTTAGCATCGCCAACGCGGCCGGGTATACGGGACAGGTCGTTCTCTCGCAAAACGGCCGGCTCACCGCCAATGGGGCCACGCTCAACATGGGATCTTCCGCAGGCGCGGGATCGCTGATCCTTCGCGACAGCAGCGTTTTCCAGGCCGCCGGAGTGAGTCTCAACGGGAGCAATGCGCTTTTCCGTTTGGAGGGCGGCAGCGCCACGCTCGGCAGCACGCGGCTGGACATGCTTTCCGGCGGTCGCCTGCTTCAAAACGGGGGCGACCTGATTCTCTCTAACGCGTTCAACAACTCCGGCGGCGATGCGGTGATCAGCAACGGGACGATCCGGGTCCTTGGCTTTGACGCCGCGAACAAGTTCGGCGCCTCCATCGGCGGCGGACTGTCGGGCGGCCGCGGCAGTCTCGGAATTTACGGCGGTCTCTTCTCCGTCTCCGGGAGCAATTTCCTCGTCGGCGTGAACTACACCAGCACGGGTTCTGTTTCAGTGGCCAACGGAGGAATTCTCGAGCTTTCCGTTCCGATGGGCGTGGGCGGGGCGACCTCCGGGAAGATCGGGGTTTTCACCAACCGGAACGGCGGGGTGCTGCGTTTCCTCGAGAACGCCCCGACGGTTACCGTGGGCGCGTTTGGGACGGTAGTGACCACGAACGCCGTCGTCGAGTTCATGGGCGCTTCCGCCTTTGTCACGAACGCGCTCGGCGCGCTCGGGCTGCAGGCGAACAACACGCTCAGCCTCAACGCCGCGACGAATGCCGCGCTGCCGTCCCTCACATTCGGCGGCGACCGCGCCTTCTCGAATCTGCGGTTGCTGGGGAATTCCCGATGGCAGAGCGCGGATCTGAACATCGAAACGGGCGGCTCACTCCTCGTGAGCAACGCCGACGCGCGGGTGGACTCCGCGGTGAACAGCTCCGGCGAGGTGCGCGTCGTCAACGCCCGAGTGACCTACGGCGGCCCCGTGACGATCCGCGGGTCGTATGTGAGCGATCCTTCG
>JABWAM010000276.1 GCA_013360985.1 Verrucomicrobiia bacterium
GCTGGAGACGGCGCCGCGAAGGGCGGGGTCGTCGGCGGGCGCGAGGCGCACGGCGTTGCGGAGGATCGCCGCGTATTCCCGACGCCCGATGTAAAGGATCATGACGCCCATCGCGAGATACATGCCTTGCTGCATCGGGACCGTGCGGAGAGGCTCGCCGGTGGCGAGGAACCATCCTCCCGTGCCGAGCACGAAGAGAATCCAGCCGGCCCAGCCGGTCAGAGAAACCTCCGTGGGAAGCAAGACCGCGATGCTCACCATGAAGGGAAAGGCGAAGCCGCGGAGGAGCGAGTAGCCTTCGGTCCCGCAGTACTTGCTGAGGAAGGGGAATTGGTTGAGCAGTTGGATTTGAGAAAAGGCGAGGGGGATGACGATCATCTCTTGGAACCAGAGGTGGAGGCCGTTGATGAACAGGACGACGGCGATCAGGAGGAAGCCCGTCCAGAACAAGCGGTCGCGCAACAACGGAGGAAAGGCCCGGCCGCGGTCGACTTCCATGAGGCCGCGCAGAAAATCGGCGAGGGGATAGGTGAGGAGTTCGTGGCGGGACCACTGGCGGTGCACGACGCGCACGAGGCTGGAAGCCATGATCACGAGGGCCGCGACGAGTGGGAGCGTGAAGGCGAGCGGGCGCGCCCAAGCGCGCCAGGGGATTTTGGAGAGGGCGACGCGCTCCATCCCGTCGCCGAGGCCGTAGTAATAGGCGGAGGCGTTTTCGGGAGTGAGGAAACGCGGGTCTTCGAGAAGGTCGAGCACCTGGTTGCGCCGCATCTCGGGCGTCGCCCGCGCGGCGTTGCGCGCCGTTCCGGCGGCGTGGAGCGCGGGAGTAAGAATCTGGCCGGCCATGAGGCCGGCGAGGATCCAAAGCCCCAGCACGCTCAAGAGATGGCGCCGCTCCAGGCCGAGTGAAGGGATGGAACGGCGGAGGAGAGGGTTGATCAGAGCGATGAGGAGGAAGAAGAAAAAGAGGGCGAAGAGCGACAGCGCGTTCCCCGCCAGTTGCGAGGGAGTGACGGTTTGGCGAAAGACCGTGACGTCGTACCAGTGGATGATGAAGGCGAGGGCGATGGCCCCTCCAAAGCCGAGCGTCAAGGCGAGAAGCCATCGAGTCCATCGGGCGAAACCGTGCGGCAACGAGGAGTCGGTGGGCGTGCTCACGAACGAAGTCGAAGTTGCGCGGGAGGGTGGCCTAGAGAATTCGCGACGGCAAGCCAAGGTTGGGGTCAACGCCGTTCCCAGATCGCCAACGCGACCGCCGAAGGACGATCGTACCACGCTGGCGCGCGACGCCAGGCTTCGCGCGCCGCGGCGCCCGTGAGGAGGCCGCCCGAAGGAGGGGCGCCGCGGAGAGCAAGCGCGACGAGACGGTAGCCGGCGAGCCTCTGGCGCGTCGCGTCGAAGACGTCGGTCGTCGTTTCCGGTCGGGCGAGAAACGAGGTCGGGATGAAAACCGTGACGATGATGCGCGGAGCGGCGCGATGGACTTCCTCGATGAGCTCGAGTTGGCGCGCCCGCGCCTTTTCCGTTGGCGTCATCAGCGGATAAACGAAAATGTAGCGGGTGGCGCTTTTCCGGTTCGCATGGAAAAGGATTTGAGGCTCCGAGCCGAGGATGAAGATCCGGTCGCCGGGATGGGTGCGCCCCGCGAGGAAACGGCCGACCTCTTCGGAAATGTCGAAGGGATTTCCCGGATAGATCTCCCGCGATTTCGCTGCGGGATCTCCGGGGAGCCAGTACCCGGCGGAGGCCGCCAGCGGATAACCGACGGACGCCAGGAGCGCCGCCAGAAACGCGGTCTTTCGCCGTTCGCGACGCGGCAGGTCCGCGAGGGCGCGCGCGCCGAGCGCCGCGAGCACGGCGATTGCAGGGAGGGTTTGAATGTAATAATGGGGACGAAAATATCCGCCGATGGTCGTGCCGGCGGCCGAGGCGGCCAGCCATGCGCCGAGGAGGATCCCGAACCGTCGTCTTTCCGGTCGGACGAGCCACGCCGCGAGTCCCGCCGCGGCGAGCAGATACGCCGGCCACGCCAGCGCAAGGATCACGCCAAAGGTCCGGATGAAGTTGCGCGCGTAATAGCGCCATGGGACCGAGTTTGCGTAATCGAGGTTGTAACCGGCCACGCAATCCCACAATTCCCGAAGGGCGCCGGCCGAAGCGAACGCGGCAAGGAACGGCGCCCAGGCCAGCGCGCCGCCCAGGAGGAATCCGCCGCCCTGCCGCCAAATTACCCGAAGCCGAAAGGGAGCGAGGGAGGAGGCTTCCTCCGCGCGAGCCGAAGCGCCGCGGACGCTTACGGCAACGATTCCCGCGGACAGGAGCGCGTTGGTTGCCGCCACCTGTTTGAACAACATCGCCGCTCCGGCGAGCGCGCCGCTCGTCAACGCCCATCCTCGCGAACCGGAACGCCGCGCGCGGAACGCCGCGAGTAGAGAGAGCGTCGCGGGGAGGACCATGAACGTTTCCGTGTTGGCGGCGTTGCCGAGCACCGAGGGGCTCGCGGAGAGCACGCTGAAGAGGATGCCCGCGCCCGCGCCCGCGGCGTTTCCCGCGGCGGCGCGCGCGAGCGCCCATACGGCGGCGACCGTTCCGAAAGACCAGATCTGCGCGCCCCAGTGGATGGCCGTTGGCGAATCGCCGAGCGTCCGCAGGATGACGGCGTAGACGAGGAAAATTCCCGGAGGCTTCTGATCGAAGGCGTCGCGGTAAGGGACCTCGCCCGCAATCCAGCGCTGGGCGATATAGGCGTATTCTCCTTCGTCTCTTTCGAGCGGGATCTCCGCGATCGGCGCGCGAATCAGCGCGGCGAAGAGAAGCGCCGAGCCGAGCGAGAGCAGCGGTCGAAGAGACGAGCGCGGAGAAGCCTTCATCGTTCGCGGCCAAGTTCCCGGCGGACATCGTCCACCGACTTCAGGACGCGCGCTTCGGGGGTCTGCAGGCGCAGCGCATCGCGGTTCATGTCGATCCCCTGCGACGTCCGGCGCTGGAACCGCTCCGCCCCGTCCGGATTGAGCATGGGGATGATGAGCAGCGTGGTCTGTTTCAGGATCGCCTTCACTTCGGGGGTCTCACGGCGCAGGGCGATGTAGTGGAGCAGGTCCAGCAGCGCCATCGTGGCGGTCGGTTCGTCGCCGTGCATCTGGGACCAGAGGAAGACCTTCGTCTTCCCGGTGCCGAGCCGCAGCAGATTGATGGAACGTCCTTCCGCCGAACGTCCCGCCTCTTCCATCGTCGCCAGTCCCCCCAGTCTTGTTTGCAGTGCGGCGAGAT
>JABWAM010000020.1 GCA_013360985.1 Verrucomicrobiia bacterium
CGAGCCACGGAAGCTGCTTAAGTCCAAAATGTTGCGAGGGCGTCGCTTGTTCCTCGACCGAGGATGGACTCCCCCCATGCCTTACGCGGGGATTTGGGCGGAAGGAAGGGCGACGAGGCGGGGCCTGCCGCGCCAATCTACGATTTCGGCGCGAGGAGCGCGCGAAGCCAGGCCGCCCATTCGCGGCCATACGCGTCGTGGCCGGCCGGCGAGAAATGTCCGTCGTTCGGGAGATAGAACGCCTCGGGAGTTTTGCGCGCGAGAAAGGCGTCGCCGCGGAAAAACGGGACGTCGTGTTGTTCGGCCCAGCGGAGGGCGTGCGCGCGGAGAGGCTGCGGGCTCGTGAAGTCCTCGAGGTCCGGCGGAAGGGCCAGGAGGAAGCGCGCGCCGTCCTCCTCGACGAGTCCCTTGAGGGTGAGCAGATATTCGGAAGTCATCTTCCAGAGCGGCGCGATCTGGGAGGCGGGCGGCGCGGCGAGCGTCCGACGGCGAAACTCGGGGTCCACCGTCAGCCAGACGGCGGCGTAGGGATAGAGGCGGCTCCCTTGGCAGAGGCGCCATTGCCAGCGGTCGAAACGTTTTTCCCACTTCGTTTGAGGCATGCGCGGCGTATGGCGAAAGTAACGTTCGTAGTCGAAAGAGGACGGGACGCCGCGCGCGTCGAACGTCACGTAGGGACGCAGCGCTTCGTCTTCGGCGAGGTCGTTGCGGTAGAGACAGAGCGCCACCGCGTCGGGACGGTATTTGCGTACGATGCGGTCGTAGAGGGCGAGGTATCGCACCGGGGAACGGTTCGCGCAGGAGAAGTTGTAGACCTCGAACGACGGGCCGAGGAGGCGTTCGGCGACGTGCGGGAAGGCCGCCTCGCGCGCGGCCATCCATCCCTCGGCAAAGGAATCTCCGAGGACCGCGAGGCGGAGGACGCCGGGCGTTTTCGCCTCGCGGAAATCGCGGTCGCGGAAGCCTTCGTTGTTCATGCGTTCCGGCGAATGCCCGTCGCAGATCCACTCCGAGTTTGGGCGGCGCTGGAGGAAAGGGTTGTATCCCGGACGGCGGAGATCGGTGGCCGCATCCATCTGGAGATCGGGCGCGCGCATCCGAAGCAGGGCGATCTGCTTTTCCCCTTTCGGGAGGAGGACGCGGGCGAGCCCTTCGGCGAGGAGGAGGCCCGCGAGGGCGCCGCCCGCGGCGAGGGCCACGCCCCGAAGCGCGTGCGCGAAGAAGGATTTGAGGCGGCCAGCGGTCACGTCGTTTTCGCGGGAGTTCATTCCTTCACGAGGACCGGTGTTCCGATCTTCACGAGCGTCGCCAAACGGCGGGCATCCCAGTTGGTGAGGCGAAAGCAGCCGTGGCTGGTCGTCTTGCCGATGTCCTCCGGCCACGGGGTTCCATGGATGCCGAAGCCGGGACGGTCGAGTCCGATCCACATCTCGCCGACGGGATTATTTGAGCCGGGCGCGATCATGAGTTTCGAACGGATCGTCGCGGCTTCCGGAACCTCCGGAAAGGTGGCCGGATCGAAGCAGTAGTCGGGATCCGGCGCGATCGTTTTGACGAACAGGACGCCGAGGGGCCGTTTCTCCTTTTTCGTCGCGATCGAGCAGGGGAACGCCGCGAGGAGTTTTCCCGAGGCGTCGAGCGCCGAGACCGTTTTTTCGGCGAGGCGGATTTCCAAGCGGGCAATCTTGGGGAGTTTCGCCGGGGCGAGGAGCGGAACCTGGAGGACGTCGCCGACGGCGAGCGCCGTGGCGTTCGTCAGCGCGCGGTTGAGATAGGCGGCGAATCCTTCGGAGAGGTGAAACTTCTCGGCGAAACGTTCGCGCGGAGTTTGGTGCGGCATTGCGGGGAGTTTCGCGCGGGCCAACCAGCTCTCCGGCACGGGGCGGAGCCCGTCGAGAAAATCCGGCGGGACGGTCCATTCCTGCCACGGATCGGCGAGGGGTTGAGGATCGAGTCCCGCGGCTCGGGCGAGGCGGAGGGCGGTGCGGTGGCGGGGGCCGACCCGGCCGTCAATCGGGCCCGGCGAAAACCCGGCGTTGTCGAGGGCGATCTGCAGCGCGGCGATCTGTCGGCGTGTGGGCGGCGGATCGGCCTTGGGAGGCGCCGCGGCGGTCGCCGTGGAAACGGCCGTCGCAAAGGCGAGGAGGCAGGAAGCGGCGCGCACAGGCGGAGATTGCGGTGTCCGCCGGCGCCGAATCAAGCCGGCGCGCGGCGGCATTTTTCCGCGGGCAAGGGCGACGCCCCTACTCGGTGATGATGTCTTTGTAGGAACGGTTCGCCGGGATCATCGGGAGCACGTGCTCGGTATAGGGCACGCACACGTCGAGGACGTAGGCGGTCTCCGCGTCGAGGAGCTCTTGAATTGCGGGGCGAAGCTCGCGGGGATGCGTCACCTTGCGCGCCGGGATATTGAAGCCGCGCGCGATCTGGACGAAGTCGGGATACTCCTGGTCCGGATGCTCGGGATCGGCGAGGAAGGTGTTGCCGCGGTTGCTCCGGTAGAAACGGTCCTCCCATTGCATCACCATGCCAAGGTGACGGTTGTTGAGGATGATCGCCTTCGCGGCGATCTTCTCGATGTGGGCGGTGGCCAGTTCCTGGATGTTCATCTGGAAGCTGCCGTCGCCGTCAATGTCGATCACCTGTTTGTCGGGGCAGGCCACCTTGGCGCCGAGCGCGGCTGGGTAGCCGAAGCCCATCGCGCCGAGCCCGGCGGACGTGAGGAACGTCCGCGGTTTGGTGAAGTCGTAGAACTGGCCGGCCCACATCTGGTGCTGGCCCACGCCGGTCGTGATGATCGCGTCGCCTTGCGTCATCTCGTAAAGGGTGCGGATGACTTGTTGAGGCGGGATCCCCTGGGCGCTCGGCTTCCAGGTCAGCGGGAAGCGCTTCTTCCATTCGCCGATCTGGCGGCGCCAGTCGGCATAGCGCGTTTTGAAGCTTTCCGTCCGTTCGCTCGCGATGGCGGCGTTGAGCTTGCGCAGGGCGTCCTTGACGTCGCTGAGGATCGGGAGCGCCACCGGCTTGTTCTTGCCGATTTCGGAGGGGTCAATCTCGATGTGCACGATCGTGCCGTGCTCGCAGAACTTTTCCACCTTGCCGGTCACGCGGTCGTCGAAACGCACGCCGATCGCGAGGAGGAGATCGGCTTCGTTCACCGCGTTGTTGGCGAACACGGTGCCGTGCATCCCGAGCCACTTGAGCGAGAGCGGGTGCGTCTCGGGGAAGCCGCCGATTCCCATGAGGGTCGTGGCCACGGGGATCTGGGTCTTTTCCGCGAAACGGAGGAGCTCGGCGTGCGCGTCGCCGGAGATGATCCCGCCGCCGCAGTAGAGCATCGGACGTTTCGCCTCCGCGAGCAGGCCGATCACCTCCTGGATGGCCACGGGATCGGCCTTCGGGAAAGGTTCGTAGCCGGGCAGGTCCATCGTCGCCGGGAACGTCGGTTGCGCGCTCGCCTGCTGGACGTTTTTCGGAATGTCGACGAGCACGGGGCCGGGGCGACCGCTGCGCGCGAGGTAAAAGGCTTCCCTGATGATCCGGGGGAGATCGTTGATGTCGAGCACGAGATAGCTGTGCTTGACGATCGGAAGCGTGAGGCCGACCACGTCGGTCTCTTGAAAGGCCATCCGTCCAATATAGAAGGTGGGCACCTGCCCCGTGATCGCCACGAGCGGGATGGAATCCATGTAGGCGTCGGCGATGCCGGTCACGAGGTTGGTCGCTCCGGGGCCGCTGGTGGCCATGCAGACGCCGGGCTTGCCGCTGGCGCGCGCGTAGCCGCCGGCGGCGAAGGCCTCGCCCTGTTCGTGGCGCGGCAGGATCACGCGGATCTTCGAGCGGGTCAACGACTGATGGATCTCCATGCTCGTGCCGCCCGGGTACGCGAAGACGACCTCGACTCCCTCGCGCTCGAGAGCTTGCACGATGATGTCCGCGCCGCGGGTCAGCTGACCCCGAGGAGGGGCCGACGCGGCCTTTCTCTTTTGGGAGGAGGTCTTGGGTTTCATGGCAACCCCGCATTCTGCAATGTGCCGGGAGGGACGCAAGATCGAATTGCGCGCCGTGTTCCGAGAACGCCCCACAACCGCGCGGCGGCCTTGAGCCCGCGCTCCCGCGCCAGGCTCACGCGCTTCTGCCGCAACAGAGGTCGTTCCGGTTTCATTCGAGACGCTTCGAAGGACTTCAGGCCCATCGCCCAAGCTTCCCAACCGCGCCGCTCCACGGCCGCCTCCGGAGGCGGCCGTGGAGCGCCCTCATCCCCGCTTGGTTCACGATCTTCAGCTTCCCCAAGGGGGGGGACGATGTGCCTGCCGGTTCCCATTGGGGCGGAGATTTCCCCTTGGGCGCCCGAAAAAATCGGGTTAGGTTGCGCGCATGACCTCGCGCGGAAAAGTGATCGTCGGGATGAGCGGCGGCGTGGATTCCAGCGTCGCCGCCGCGCTGCTCCAGCGCGAGGGCTGGGAAGTCTTCGGCGTCACGCTTCGCCTCTGGCCGGCGAGTGAAGACGACGTCCGGGAAGACCGCTGCTGCGGGCCGAACGCCCTTTCCGACGCGCGCCGCGTCGCCGGACTCCTCGGCATTCCGCACCGCGTGCTCGACGAGACGCCCGCCTTCGAGCGCGAGGTGCTTGGCTATTTCACGCGCGCGTATCAGGAGGGGCGCACGCCGAATCCATGCGTGGTCTGCAATCCGCGCGTGAAGTTCGACAACCTCTTCCGCACGGCGCGCGCGTTGGGCGCCGATTATCTCGCCACCGGCCATTATGCGCGCGTCGAGATGACGCCGCGGGGGAAACGCCTCCGCCGCGCCACGAATCCCGCCAAGGACCAGAGCTATTTTCTCCATCGCCTCACGCGGGAACAGCTCGATGGGCTCCTCCTCCCGCTCGGGGAGGTCGGCAAAGAGGAGGTCCGCGCCCTCGCGCGCGAGCTTGGCTTGGGCATTCACGCGAAACGGGAGAGCCAGGACCTCTGTTTCCTGCCGGAGAATGATTATGCCGCGTGGCTCAAGGATCGGCTCGGCGCGGAAGGATTGCGCCCGGGGGAGTTCGTTTCGCCTGATGGAAAGGTGCTGGGGAAACACGCGGGCCTCGAGCTCTTCACCGTTGGCCAGCGCAAGGGCATCAACGTCGGTTCGCCGAAGCCGCTCTACGTCCTTTCGATGGACGCCGCCAGCCATCGGGTGACGATCGGCGGCGACGAAGAGTTGTGGAGACGCGAACTCGTCGCGCGCGATTGCGTGTGGGGGCCCGAGGGGCCGCTTGCGTCAGAGGCGCGCGCGCGCGTGCAGATCCGTCAGCGTCACGACGCCGCGCCGGCGACCTTGACGCCGCTGGGCGACGGCGGAGTGCGGGTGGTCTTCGACGCGCCGCAGCGGGCGATCACGCCCGGCCAGGCGGCGGTGTTCTACGAGGGAGACGCCGTCCTCGGCGGCGGGTGGATCATCTCCTCGGCGGCGTCTTCGGCTTGAAGAAAGGACGCGCGAGGACGTTCAGTGGGCCGCCGGCGCCGCGGGCGACGCGCTGGCGGAAGCGGCGCCGGGAAGTTCTTCCGTCGGGATGGCGAGGATCTCGGGTTCCGTGAGCGGGTCGGCGCGCGTCGTCCATTTGGCGCGCTGGGCGGCGACGCTCTCGGAAGAGATCGGGGCGCTCTGGTTGCTCCATTCCTGACGGACATAGGTGAGGATCTGGGCGATCTGTTCGTCTTTGAGCAGGCCTTTCCACGCGGGCATGTTGTTGTTGAAGACGGTATTGTCCACCTTAAGCGGGCCGGTGACGCCGTTGAGGACGATCGCCACGAGGCGGCTGGAGGGGCCGTTCACGAAGTGCGAGCCGTCGAGCGGCGGATAGACGCCCGGCTGGCCGAGGCCGGTGACTTGGTGGCAGGAGGCGCAGTTGGCGACATAGAGCCTTTTCCCGAGCGTGATCGGATCCTTCGCTTTTCCGGCTGAGGGAGGCGTGTATCCCCAGGCGATCTGGTTTTCGTTGAAGACGTCTCCTCGGAAGCCGCCGCTGTAGAAAAAGAGATAACCGCCCGCCCAAAAGGCGAGGGCGAGAAAGAAGGTCAAAAGCCAGAGCGGGACGGGCGCCGCGCCGTCGCGCGGTTCGGTGTGTTCGCGGAGGAGGGCGCCGTGAGCTTTCGCGACGTCCATCTCCGATGGGCCGCGCGCGGGGGAGGGGGGCGGGGAGGAGTCCATTCGATCGTCAGTCGGTGGGCGCTTCGGGGAGCGCGTAGCTGCGGTCGAGAGAGAGGAGATACGCGACGAGGGCCTTGGCGTCCGGCGTGGGCACGATCTCCCAGCCGGGAGGCGGCGCGTCGGCGCCGTCGAGATGAAGCGCGTCGGCGGAAGGTTCGCCGGCGATCTTGCGGAGAGTATAAAGATATCGAAAGGCGGGCATGATGGAGCCCGGGCTGACGGTCTGAGGGTGATAGAGGTGTTTGTGATGCCATTCGGCGGAGGACTGGCGGCGGCCGATGTTGCTGAGATCGGGTCCGGTGCGCATCGTGCCGAGGAAATGGGGGCGTTCGCCGATGTAATCGCGGGCGACGGTGCGGCGCGCGCCCCAGCCGCGCGCCAGGTCGGAGCCTTGCGTCTCGCCGCGGACCTGTTGACTGTGGCAATAGACGCAGCCTTGCGCGGCGTACACCTCGTGCCCGCGCTGCGCGAGCCCGCTCAGCGGCGGCGGAAGGGTTTGGCCGGTGTCTTCGGACACCAGGTCGGTCACCCGGCCAAATTGGAAATAGGGCACAAGGACCAAACCGACCCAGGCGAAGGTGAAGGTCAGGAAAATGCCGAGGAAGAGGGAGGCGGCGCGATTCATGAGCGGCGGGAGGCGGCGTCGCCGAGGAGGGTGGGGCCCTCGCGACGGCGGCCGGCGCGCAGGAGGATAAGGATGAACGAGAGGAGGAAAGCGAGTTGTCCCATGAAGAGGAAGGCGCCCGAGCCGCTGCGGGCATGGAGCCAGGGGCGCGTGCGGACGACGATGTCGAGGAAGGGGATCTTCGGATCGGCGAGTTCGAGCCCCTGAAGGACGCCGCCGACGGTGAGGCTCACGACCATGATCGCGATGCCCGACGCGGCGAGCCAGAAATGGGCCTTGATGAGGAAGGCGGAGGGCCACTCCCAGCGGACGAGGCGGGGGATGATGTAGTACATCGCGCCGAACATCGTCATGGTGAAAAAGGCGTACATCCCGAGGTGGGAATGGCCGATGGTGTAGTGGGTGAAGTGGGTGATCTTGTTGAGCGAGCGCAGGGCCATCGAGCTGCCTTGGACGCTGACGATGGTGTAGCTCATCGCGCCGAAGACGGTGAACCGGAGCGCGGGGCTGGTGCGCAGTGCGGAGAAACTCCCGACCATGGTCATATGGAAATTGATCGCGGTGGCGATGACGGGGATGAGCATCATCACGCTGGCGATGATCGAGGCGCTCTGGACCCAGGAGGGGATCGGGCCGCCGATGAGATGATGGCCGCCGTTCCACGAATAGAAGAGGGCGAGCGCCCAGAAGCCGAGGATGGAGAGGTAATAGCTATGGATCGGTTTCCCGAGGATCTTCGGGATCATGTAGTAGGCGCTCGCGATGGCAATCGGAGTGAACCAGAGGCCGAGGACGTTGTGGCCGTACCACCAGTTGATGATCGCCTGGACGGAACCTTGCACCGGCCAGACGATCAGCATGAGGTTCGTGACGCCGTAAAGCCACGGGAACCAGAACAGCGCGCCGAAGATGTACCATTGGGAGACGTAGACATGGCCCGGCCGGCGCTCGCGGAACATGAGGAGCGCCCACACGGTGACGAAGGCGTAGCCGATGAAAAGGAGGATGGCGGCGTAGGACGGGAACTCGAGCCATTCGACCGAGGTGCTTTGTCCTGCGAGGATCGCGCCGATGCCGACGGCGACGCCGAGGTTCCAGAGGAGGGCCGCGGCGATGAGGATGCGCGCATGACGCAGCGGCGCGCGGCAGAGGCGCGCCATCAGCCAGATCGCGACGCCGATGGCGGCGGGAGACGCCCAGCCGTAGGCGACGGCGTTGAGGTGCGCGGGGCGGACTCGCCCAAAGGTGAGCCAGGCGGAGTCCGTGAGGAATTCGGGGTTGGTCAGCTTGATCGAGGCGAGGAGCGCGAAGATGCTGCCAAAGAACAGCCAAAAGTTCGCGGACGCAAAAAAGAGGAGGACCGGCACGCGGCACGAGGCGTCGATCGCGGCGCGGTCCAAGGCGTCGGCTTGCGCGGAAGGAGTGGGAGCGGGGAAAGAGGTCACGGGAGGCCTCGGTCGAGGAAAGAGGTTAACGCATCACGGAACCGGGGCGCGTTGTGAGATCGCCCGCGGGATCGAAGGCGGGCCCGCCGCCCTTTGGCGGGAAGCGGTCGGTGGGTTGCCCAATGGGTTCATCGAGCGCAAAGATGCTGCGCGCTCCTTTCTCCAGATTCTGGAACTGGCCGGTCCGCGCCGCCCAGCCAAATGCCCAGATCGCGATGGCGCTGAAGGCGATCACGAGGAGGAATAGGGTGACGAGCGCGATGGTCATGGGGTCTTCGGGGCGGCCTTTGGCGCGGGCGCTGCGGGCGCGGGCGGAGGCGTCGGTTCGATCCGGTCGGCTTCTCGAACCGGCTTCGCGTGGAGACGGCCGACGGCGATTCGCGCAGCGAGGTTCACAGGGATCCGGGCCAGGGGCGCCGTGGCGTTCGTTTCTCCGTAGGAGGTGAGCAACGCGGCATCGCGCGAACGGACCTTGTGAAGGAACGCCGCGCGTTCTCCGGCGCGTTTCGCTTCCACGTCCTCGACGGGGCCCGCGACATAACGGATCGTCACGAGGGCGACCGTGAAGAGCGTGAACACGAGCAAAATCCCGATCGCCCAGGGAGAGGCGCACTTGGCGGAAGGGGTGGAAACGGGAGCGTCGTTCATGAATAGAAACGGGCGCGGAGCGTAGCACGCTCTTTTCCGTTTGGCAAAGGGCAGTTTGCGACCCAAATCCTCGCGTAAGGCGTGGGTGGAGTCCATCCTCGGTCGAGGAACATGCGACGCCATCGCGACATTTTGGACTCGAGCCGCGGCCGCGATTCGGCCGGCGGCCTCGCCCTCCCTTTCCGTATTCCGTGTTCGAGGAAAATCCGTTCGGTCGCGAAGCGAGGGAGGGCGCCGCCGCCGGCGGCAGCGGCGTTGCTGCAGCAGCTTCAACACAAAACGTTGTGCAAACGTCCCGCATTTCTCGGTCGAGGATGAGTTTCCCTGCGCCTTACGCGGGGATTTGGGTTCCTGGCCCCCCCTTGACCTCAACGCCCTCCTCCGTAGCCCTCCGCAAGGGGGTCACGATCTACCTGCCGGTCCCTTCCCGCGCGGCGGCGGCCGGAGACAAAAGGCATGTCGCGATGGCTTCATTGAACGAAGCCCGGTGAGTCCCCGGGATGCGAGGCCTGCGGGATGCAGAGCTTCAAGGATCGCGGCTGATCTCGACGCGGAAATCTCAGCCATCGGTCCTTTCCCGCGCCCGAAAGCTGTACAGGTGGGCATCCCGCATTCGGAACGCGAGGCGGATGCGGCGGCCGGCCAGGCGCCGAAGGGACTTGGTTTTCCACGTCACCGCCGCGCAGCCGTCCGGGTGATCCTCGGTGTTGCGGGTCATGGCGTGGCAATCGTTCCATGTGAAACCGGGGATTGGGCGGTTGGAGGAATCGCGCACTTCGACCCGCAGTTCGCCCGTATGATGGTAACCGGGATGAGACCGCGTGTTGCGCCGTGGATCCACGTTGACATGAAGCCCGGCATCGGGCCAGTTCATCGGACGGGTCAAGACCCACCCCTCGCGTTCCCCGGCGCGGAGCGAGGCGAAGCCGTCGATGCGTAGGATCGCGAGGCCGATGCCGCCGTGGTTCAACGGATAACATGCGCCATGCGCCCCGCTGCGCCCCGAATAATAGAACCACAGCCTGCCCCGGTGACGGATCGGCGGATTGGTCGGGAGATTGACCCAGGTGTCATCCCAATGACGCGGACCGTTGGAGGGCGACAGAAACGCGGGACGATGCCCCGCGCGTTTCCAGGAGCGTCCGCCGTCGTGGCTCCAGATCAATTCGGTGTCGAGCCAGTCAGGCGACAGATACATCCGCTCCAGACCGCCGAGCGTCACGCTCTCGTAGGGAAACACCGACGCGGAATAGTATTCCATGTTGAGCGGATCTTCCGCGTCGCGATGCAGGACCAGCCTGTCTCCGGACCAACGCCGAAGATCCCGGCTCTCCGTCCGCCACACACAACGCCCGTGGTCCACCCAGCTCCCGAGCTTTCGTCCGTACACCACGTATCGTCCGTCCACCTTGACGGAGACGCCGTTGAACCGGTCGCCCCAGTGCGGCAGCACGAGCCCCGGCGAACGATCCCAATGGATTCCGTCCTTGGAGCGCGCGAGCCAGATGCCCCAGCTTTTGTCCTTCGGATCGTGCTTTTCGCCCTCCCAATACAGCATTTTCAACGGCCAGCTTTCGTCCTCGGGATCGTCGATCACGGCCAGGTCGTCGATGATCCGACGCTCGCCGGCGGGATTCAGAATAATGTTGTTCCGCCGGCTGCCCGCAAACTCGCAGATCTCGAGAGGCGGCTTCTCCCACGTGATGCCGTCGACGCTTTCCGCGTAGCACGCGCGCGGCCTTTCGTCGCGCGTCCATCCGCAGTACCAGGCCCGGAATTTTCCACGCCAATGCAGCACAGTGCCGTAGGCCACCGGACACCATCGCTCCCACGGATGCTCCGCCTTCAACACGGGATCGGGAAACTTGATCGGCGGGTGCCATTGGCGGGAAACGAAGCGGGCGTCTTCGATCCCTGTGTCGTCGAGAAACAGTTGAGCGCGGGTCGGATCGGGATTCGGGTTCATCGTCATCCAGGAATTGAGGAAACGTGCGGGATTGGTTGTCCTGCCGCAAGGCAGGGACGAAACTCCAATCCAATCCGCTCAAAGCTTGCGATGTTGCGGTGACTTTGCAATCGGATTCCGACGCATTGGGCGTTCAAGCCGGCCCATCAAGGGATCTGTCCAGTTTTTTGCGGCATTTTTCGGTTTGCTGAAAAGGGGAGCCGCCGTGGGTCAATCCGAATCCTTGGCCTGGCGCGGAAGGGCGGGCGAGGCCGGCATCTCTCCCACAAATCCTTTCGGAGACGGTCGAGAGGTCGTGTCCTCATGGACTTGATCGAAGGAGTAGAATGGGACGCGGGAGAGAGCATCATGTGGATCTTTACAACCGTTGGATTTTCAGCGTCGTTCAGAAACCGGGCGACCGGCGACTGTGCGTCCGCGCGCGGGTGGCATGCGACCTAGAGCGTCTGCGCGCCACCTTGATGCCCGAGCTCGGGCCGACAACGGATGCGGAGGGCACGGACTCCCCTTTTCGTGCGCGGATTGACCGCGAGGTGTTCGCCCGCGGTCTCGCCTCGCTCGGATGGGACATCATCCAACCCTTCGAGGCGCCAAAATCCGTCCACACCGTCGTGAAGACGAGGACCTCCTCTCGAGGATGAGGTGATGAGAGGTTTACGGGACGAACCAAAGGCAATTTGAATGAGTTTATCGCGGTTTATCTTTTATTTGTAAATTGAGATAAAATGGATATAGAGTGCGACGATGGATCCCGTTAAAAACCCCTATGCTCCTGGAGCGGGAACACCGCCACCCGAACTGGCAGGTCGCGATGAGGTACGCGAGAGCGTTCGCATTGCGATCGCACGCGTTCGGGCCTTTCGGCCAACGAAGAGCATCTTGATGATCGGACTGCGAGGAGTGGGGAAGACCGTTCTTCTGGACCGGTTGCGTGAGGATGCCGAGGCGGCCGGCATCCAGACCATTCGGGTGGAAGCACCGGAAAACCGTTCGTTACCGGGGATCCTCGCACCGGAACTGCGACGGGCTTTTCTCCGCCTTTCCCGCAACGGGCAAGCGAAAGAACTTGCGCAACGCGCGCTGCGCGGACTAGCCGGCTTCGCTAAGGCGCTGAAAGTAAAGTACCGGGATATCGAGGTGGGAATCGATATCGAACCTGAACCCGGGTTGGCTGATAATGGAGATCTTGAGCATGATTTACAGGCATTGCTGGAGGTGGCCGGGGCTGCGGCAAAACGGGCGGAGAGCGTGCTTGCCATGTTCGTTGATGAGTTGCAATACGTGGAGGAAGAGCAACTGGCGTCCCTGATCACCGCCCTCCATCGTACCGCTCAACGCAGCCTTCCCGTGGTGCTGGTGGGGGCGGGGCTCCCTCAGTTGCCCGGGAAGATGGGGCGTGCCAAGTCCTATGCCGAACGTCTGTTTGACTTTCCGCTGATCGGGCCGCTGAACCAGGAATCGGCGCGTCGCGCGATCACCAAGCCGGCAGCAGTCCATGGCGTGAGCGTGGAGGACGATGCGCTTGCGCGCATCGTCAAGGAGACGCGTGGTTATCCCTACTTTCTGCAGGAGTGGGGAAAACACGCATGGGATGCCGCCGAGCGTTCCCCGATCAGATTGAGGGATGTTGAACACGCCTCCGTGACCGCGATCGCCGCGCTGGATGGAAGTTTCTTCCGGGTCCGCTTCGACCGTTTGACCTCGCTGGAGAAGAGATACCTGCGCGCGATGGCCGAGCTTGGCGCTGGCCCTCATCGTTCGGGCGACATCGCTGAGCAGCTTGACCGTGCAGTCACATCGCTGGGTCCCACGCGGAGCCAGTTGATCGTCAAGGGCATGATCTGGAGCCCAAGCCACGGCGATACCGCTTTCACGGTGCCGTTGTTCGATGAGTTCATGAAGCGCATCATCCCGGGGGATGAATGGAGAGGATGATACCGCGGAGGTGCGCACAGGATCCCACTCTTGTCTGACGGACCTCCTGATCGCCCACAGGTTTTGCTGATGGAAGCGCGTTCTTCAGGCAACGGCCAAGAGTGGCCCTATCCTTCGCCGCCGCGGCTCGCGGAGGCGAACCCGCCCCGCCGCTGAAAGCGCGTGGGCTCCGGCAGCGCGAACCGCACATGCGCGGAACGATCCCCGAGTTCGCGGCGGAGCTCGTGGAGAAGCTCCATGCCGACCGCCACGCGAAAATCGTCGCCCGCCTGGAGATAGACCTCCTCCTCCTCGGGGCGATCGAGGCGCACAAAGACGGGTGTCGCCCCCGGATGCCGGAGCAACACCTCCTTCGCGCGCTCCAGTTCGCGCAGGCCGGCCTCGTTCGCCGGGGCGTTGAGGATCACGCTCCGCGCGAAACGCGACACGGCGCCCTCGATCGGAAAGACGTCCGAAACGATGTAGCGCGGCTGTTCCTCGCTCTTGTCCACGCGGAGGAAGAGGAGCGCCGCGCTCTCGACGACGAGGTGGCGCTCGACGCGTTCGAGGGCCTCGCTGTAAACCGAGACCTCGGCGACGCCCTCGAGGTCCTCGATCACGACCGACGCCCAGTTTTTGCCGCTCTTTCGGCTCACCCTTTTCTCGAAGGAAGCGATGATTCCTCCGACGCGCGCCTCGGCGCGATGCTCCAACGTCCCAAGCTGGGAAAGGGGCGTCAGATCCAGGAGCTTGAGCGCCTCCGCGTGGCGGCTCAAGGGATGCCCCGACACGTAGAACCCGAGCAGTTCCTTTTCGAAACGCAGGAGCTCGTTCTGATGCCATTCGGGCGTCGCCGCGCCGGCGTCCTCTTCTCCGCCGCCGCCAAAATCGTCGCCGAACAATCCGCCCTGTCCCGCCAGGCGATCGCGCTGCGCCGAAGCGCCGAGCGCGAGCGCCCGGTCCAGGAGTTGGAAGTTGTGACGACGCGAGAGTTTGGTGAAATCGAACGCGCCGCTTTTGACCAGGCTTTCGAGCACGCGTTTGTTGACGAGGCGGGCATCGAGCCGTCGGCAGAAATCGAAGAGGCTTTTGAACGGCCCCTTCGCCTTGCGTTCCGCGAGAATCTGCTCCACCGCCGCTTCCCCGACGTGTTTCACCGCCGCGAGGCCGAAGCGGATCTCCCGGTCGCTCACGACGGAAAAGAGGCGGGCGGAAGCGTTCACGTCCGGCGGCAGGACCTCGATCCCCAGATCCCGGCAGTTGGCGATGTAGGCGTTCGCCTTCTCCTTGTCGGCGAGCTCGTTCGAGAGCGCGGCGGCCATGAACTCAACCGTGTAGTTGGCCTTTAGCCATGCGGTCTGGTAGCAGAGGATCGCGTAAGCGGCGGAGTGCGATTTGTTGAAGCCGTAGCCGGCGAACTTCTCGATGAGATCGAAGATGCGCCCGGCCTGGTCCGCCTTCATCTGGCGCTTTTTGCGGCAGCCCTCGACGAACTGCTGCCGCTGGGCGGCCATCTCGTCCTTTTGCTTTTTTCCGATCGCCTTGCGAAGGAGGTCGGCCTGGCCGAGCGAATAGCCCGCCAACGCGCTCGCCGCCTGCATCACCTGTTCCTGATAGATCATGATCCCCATCGTCTCTTTGCAGTATGGCTCGAGCAGCGGATGATCGTACGTCACGGGCGCCTGGCCGTTCTTCCGCTTGATGAACGTGGGGATGAGCGCCATGGAGGCCGGCCGGTAGAGTGCGATCATCGCGATGATGTCGTCGAGCGACGCGATCGCGAACTGGCGCGCCATGCCGCGCATGCCGGGGCTTTCCAACTGAAAGATCGCCGTCGTATCGGCGCGATTCAGCAGATCGAAGGTCTTCGCGTCGTTCAGGTCGAGGCCGTCGAGGTCCACCTTGATTCCTCGCCGGCGCGCGATCTCCGAGACGGTCTCCTGGATCACGGTCAATGTTTTCAGCCCCAGGAAATCCATCTTGAGGAGGTTGAGCTTCGTGAGGGGCTCCATCGCGAACTGGCTGACGGCCGTGCCTCCCTTGTCGTCGCGCGTGAGCGGCACCACCCGCTCGAGCGGTTCGTTCGCGATGAGCACGCCCGCCGCGTGAACGCCGCGCTGGCGCACGAGCCCCTCGATCTGTCGGGCGATGCGATAGAGCTCCGCATTCTGCTCGTCGCGGTCGACTTCGGCCCGAAAATCGGCGTGCTCGTTGTACGCCTTTTCGAGGGTCATTTCGAGCACCTGCGGGATGAGTTTGGCGAGGCGGTCGCCGACGGCAAAAGGCAACCCCATGACGCGCGCCACGTCGCGCACGACCGCCTTGGCGCCGAGCGTCCCGAAGGTGCAGATCTGCGCGACGCTCTCGGCGCCGTATTTGTCGCGCACATAGGCGATGACCTCGTCCCTCCGCGCGTCGGCGAAATCCACGTCGATGTCGGGTGGAGACACGCGTTCGGGGTTGAGGAAGCGCTCGAAGAGCAACCCGTAGCGTTTCGGATCGAGGTTCGTGATGCCCAGCGCGTAGGACACGATGCTGCCCGCCGCGGAACCGCGCCCCGGTCCGACGGGGATGCCCTGGCGGCGCGCGTACGCGATGAAGTCGCTGACGATGAGGAAGTAGCTGATATAGTCCGCTTTTTCGATCACGCGGAGCTCGCGCTCGACGCTCTTCGCGATCTCCGTTTGCGACGGATCGGACGGCCGAGCCAGGTCGAACCCGTAGCGGCGCTGGATCCCCTCCTGGACGAGGCGGCGGAGGTGTTGATCGGCGCGCGCTCCGTCCGGCGGGGTAAAGGCGGGGTACCGGTTCGTCTTGAAATCGATCAGGACGTTGCAGCGTTCCGCGATCGCGAGGGTGTTCGTGAGCGCCTCGGGAAACTCCCCGAGCGCCTCTTCCATTTCGCGCGCGGTCTTGTAGTAGAACTCGGACGTCTCGTAGCGTTTGCGGTTCTCGTCGCTCACCATCGAGGCGGTGCCGATGCAGATGAAGAAATCGTGCGCGCGCGATTCTTCCTTTTCGAGGTAGTGCACGTCGTTTGTCGCGACGAGCGGGAGGCCCTCTTTGCGGGACCACTCGGCCACGGTCCGGTTCACGACGCGTTGGTTCGCGATCCCATGGTTCTGCACTTCGAGATAGAAACGATCCTTGAAGACCTCCCGACCCCAGCGCACGAACTCGAGTCCGCGCTCCGGTTCCCCTTCGAGGATCGCCTGGGCTACGTCGCCCTTCAGGCAGGCCGAGGTGGCGATCAAGCCCTGATGATGCGCCTCGAGAAGCTCCCGATCCACGCGCGGCTTGTAATAGAAACCGGTGAGGTGCGCCTCGGTGACGAGCTTGATGAGATTCCGCCAGCCGAGGTCGTTCTCCGCGAGGAGGAGGAAATGCGTCGCCGCGTCGCGCGCGCTGGCGGCGTCCTTTTCCGTGCGTTTGCCGGGCGCCAGATAGACTTCGCAGCCCAGGATCGGTTTGAGCCCCGCCCCGGTCGCCGCGAGATAGAACTCGATCGCGCCGTGGAGGTTTCCGTGGTCCGTCAACGCCACCGCCGGCGCCCCGCACGCCTTCGCCTTCGCCATCAGCGCCGGGATGCGCACGGTCGCGTCGAGGAGCGAATACTCGGTGTGCTGATGGAGATGGACGAAGGGCGACACGCCCGAAAGGATGGAGGAGGAACGGGGAACGCGGAAAGGAAATTCCGGAGCGCGCGTTACCCGTCCGCCGCCACGCCGGGGAGCATCGGGACAAAGCGGACGCCCATCACTTCTTCCACGTCCCGCGCGCCGTCGGCGCGCCGAGTGACGAGGGTGAGCGACTGCGCTCCCTCCGCGGGCCCGATCGGAGCCACCAGCCGTCCGCCGGGGCGCAACTGATCCAGGAGCCGCGGCGGCAAGGCCACGGGCGCGGCGGTCAGGAGGATCGCGTCGTAGGGCGCGTGTTCGGGCCAACCTTCGAATCCATCGCCGCATCGGATCCGCGCGTTGCGGACGCCGATCTCCGCAAGCCGGCGGCACGCCTCCCGCGCGAG
>JABWAM010000277.1 GCA_013360985.1 Verrucomicrobiia bacterium
GAAATTCATGCGAAGCGGAACCACCGATCGACCCGGTATCGGCCAGTACCGGGCGATAGTCCAGGCCGAGCCGGTCGAAGATACGGCAATAGGTGGCGTGCATTAGCTGGTAGGTCCGCACCAGACTGTCCCGGTCGGCGTGGAAGGAATACGCGTCCTTCATGATGAATTCGCGGGCGCGCATCACGCCGAAGCGAGGACGGATCTCGTCGCGGAACTTGGTCTGGATCTGATAGAAATTGACCGGCAACTGTTTGTAGCTCTGCAATTCGTTGCGCACCAGATCGGTGATCACTTCCTCATGGGTCGGCCCGAGCACGAAGGGGTTGCCATGCCGGTCACGAAAGCGCAGCAACTCCGGTCCGTAGGCGCTTTCCCGCTCCGATTCCTGCCAGAGCTCGATCGGTTGCACCAGGGGCATCAGGACCTCCTGGGCGCCGGCGCGATCCATTTCCTCGCGCACGATGCGTTCCACCTTGCGGAGCGCGCGCAGGCCGAGGGGGAGGAAGGTGTAGATCCCGCCGCTGAGTTTGCGGAGGAAACCGCCGCGGAGGAGGAGGCGATGGCTCGCGATCTCGGCGTCTTGCGGCGCCTCGCGGAGGGTGGGGATGAGGGCGTTCGACCAGCGCATGGGACGCTACTCGTAGCGGCGGAAGGCGGATCGGTTCAACCCCAAACGCGCGGAGAACGGCTTCCGCCTTCCTTGAGAACGCGTCCGGAAAGTAATCATGGGGTCTGTTGGATCGCCTCAACCCGAAGGGCGCGGATTGTTTTGGCCGTCTCCCGCGTTGGCTTGGCGGTCAAAGTCCGCTGCGGAGATTCTCCCGCCTCGCCGCCTTGGAGCCAGCCAAAACAATCTCTCGCCGACCTCCATGCTCACTTTCCGGACACGCTCTGAGCCGGAGCGACGCGCCGGCGGACCGCGCGCGGGCGGGCGTCAATGGCTTGCCGCCTTTTCGGCGCCGAGCCCCGTGGTGGCGCGGACGAACATCTCGGCGTAGCGCGCTTCGGCGCGCGGCTCGCGTCCGAGGAGCGCGCCGACGATCGCGCCGAGGAAACCGATCGGGATGCTCACGATCCCCGGGTTTTTCAGAGGGAACCAGGGGGTCGCGAGGAGATGGACGCTGGGGCTGACGAGGATCAGGGCGATCGAGGAGACGAGCCCGGCGGCAAGGCCGCAAACCGCCCCGCGCGTGTTGAAACGTTTCCAAAAGATCGAGAGGACGATCACGGGAAGGTTGGCCGACGCGGCGACGGCGAACGCCAGCCCCACCAAGAAGGCCACGTTGGCCTTCGGCCCGAGGGAGATCGCGATCGCGATCGCCGCCGCGCCGACGACAAAAGCGGTGATCCGCGCGACGCGGACCTCTTCGCCCGGCCGCCGCTCCGTTCCGCGGTGGAGGACGTTCGTATAGAAATCGTGCGCGAAAGAGGTCGAGGCGCTGATCGTCAAACCCGCGACGACGGCGAGGATCGTCGCGAAGGCGATCGCCGAGATGAACGCGAAGAAGAGTTCGCCGCCGAGCTTCTGCGCGAGGAGCGGGGCGCTCATGTTGTTGCCGCCATGGGCGAGGATGTGGTCGCGGCCCACGATCGTCGCCGCGCCGAAGCCGAGGAAGGTCGTCAGCACGTAGAAGAGGCCGATGAGCGCCATCGCCCAGACCACGCTGACGCGGGCGGTCTTCGCATCGGGAACCGTATAGAACCGCACGAGGATGTGCGGGAGGCCCGCGGTGCCGAAAACGAGCGCTAGGCCGAGCGAGATGAGGTCGAGCGCGCCGTAGGGCGGCTTGAAGTAAAGTCCCGGACGCAGGAAGTCCCGCGTCACTTCCACGCCGTTTTCGCGGGAGGTGACGTGGGCGACGGCGTCGAAGAAGACGTCGAAACGGAAACCGAAGTGCGCCATGACGAGGAGGCTCAGCAGCACCGTGCCGCTCATGAGCAGGATCGCCTTGATGATCTGGACCCAGGTCGTTGCGAGCATGCCTCCGAAGACGACGTAGACGATCATGAGCGCGCCGACCCCGATGACTGCCGCATGAAAGCTGACGGAGGGCAGGAGGATCGCCACGAGCGCGCCGGCGCCGACCATCTGGGCGATCATGTAAAAGGTGCTCACCGTGAGGGTGCTCAGCGCGGCCATCGCGCGCACGGGGCGCGGGCTGAGGCGGTAGGCGAGCACGTCGGCCATCGTGTATTTGCCCGTGTTGCGGAGGGGTTCGGCGACGATCAGGAGCACCGTGAGGTAAGCCACGAGCCAGCCGACGGAATACATGAAGCCGTCGAAGCCGTAGAAGGCGATGAGCCCCGCAATGCCGAGGAATGATGCGGCGCTCATGTAGTCTCCCGCGACCGCGAAGCCGTTTTGCCAGGCGGTGATGCGCCGGCCCGCGGCGAAGAAATGACTCGCCCCTGAGGAGCGTCGCGCCGCCCACCAGGTCACCCAAAGGGTGACCGTGACGAACCCGAGGAACATCAGCAGGGCGGGCGACATGGATCAGGAGTCGCGCGCCGGCGGTTGCGGCGGGGCGGTGATTCGCGCCAGGACCTCCTCTTCCAAACGGTCGAAGCGCGCGGCGGCGCGCAGGTAGAGCGCGGCGATGCCCCAGGCCATGAAGAATTGGGAGAGGGCGAAGAGGTAAGCGACATTCAGCGCGCCGAATACTTTGATCTCCATCCAGCCGGGCGCCCAGCCGACGAGGATGGGAAGCGCGAAGTAGTAGACGACGAAGAAGGCGGTTGCCGGCAGGATGAAACGGAGTTTCGCGCGGACCAACCTTTTGAATTCCCCGTCAGCCGCGGCGCGTTCCCAGTCGACCGGATCGGAGTCTTGATCGGCGGTCTGTTCGTGCGCGGGCACGGGCGCCCGGTGCGTGAGGCGGGCGACGTCCGTGGGGGCGGCGACGAGCGGCGCTAGATCGGCGGACGCCAAGCGCGTTTTCTCGGGTCCATTCATAAGAAAAATGAGGAAGATGGACTATGAAACTAATCAGATTTTTTCACAACCCTCCTTTTTTTGGCGTCGTGGGCGCAACTTTTGGGAAGGTGATGGTGTTTTGAGAACCATGCTGCGATCGCTGTCCAACGCGCAATGGGATCGTCAGGCAGCCGCGCGGCTCCTGTGGCGCGTCGGCTTCGGCGGGACGCCGCGGGAAGTCGAGGATCTCCTCGCGCTCGGCTGCGAAGGGGCGGTGGAGCGGCTCCTCGGCGCGCCTCCTGCGTCCGCGCCCGAGGGCCCCGATCTTGGCGCCGACGAG
>JABWAM010000278.1 GCA_013360985.1 Verrucomicrobiia bacterium
CCTCGCCACATTTTGGGCTCAAGCCGCGGCCGCGGCGCCGCCGGCGGCGGCGCCCTCCCTCGCTTCGCGACCGAGCGGATTTTTCCCAAGCACGGACGAAGGAATGGTAGGGCGAGGCCGCCGGCCGAGCCGTCGCACCCTTCGTGTGGGGAGTCGGGAATCTCGACACGACCCACCCCTCCGATCCTCCATGGATGATGGAGCTGATCCGTGGATTTGGGATCCCTGATCCGCGCGGAAGGCCCATGGTCGGCGACGAATCCTCCTCGTCCACCGCGGGACGGGACGAGGGAGGCCTTGCGATCTCAGATCCCGCGCGACGGGAGCGGCGCGGCGAAGGGGTCCTCGCCCGTCTTACATGGAGATCGGAGGGATCAGCGTCGCATTGTGCACTGCGGCGCGCCGTGGCAAGCTGGCTGTCGCCATGCCTCGAATCGTTTGCGCCGACGACCTGCCCTGCGCGCGGGAGGCGTTCTCCACGCTGGGCGAACCCGTGCTCCGTCGGGATCTTGCGATCACCGCCGCCGACCTCGCGGACGCCGACGCGCTCGTCGTGCGCTCCGGCGTCCGAGTCAACGCCGCGCTTCTGGCGGGCAGCCGGGTGAAATTCGTCGGCACGGCAACGATCGGCTACGACCATCTCGACGCGCGCTGGCTCGAGCGCTCGGGAATTCGCTGGGTCTCCGCCCCGGGATGCAACGCCAACAGCGTCGCCGAATGGCTGCTCGCCGCCCTGTTCGCCCTCGCGCGGCGCGGGGGATTCCGTCTCGCCGGCAAGACCCTCGGCGTCATCGGTCACGGCAATGTGGGGAGACGCGTCGAGGCGCGCGCCCGCGCCATCGGCCTCCGCGTGCTGCGGAACGATCCTCCGCGTGCGCGCGAAAGCGGAGATCCCGCTTACCGCCCCCTCGAGGAGGTCCTCGCGGCCTCGGACTTCGTGACGCTGCATGTGCCGCTGGAAAGGGAGGGCGCGGATCCGACCCATCATCTCGCGGACGAACGCTTCTTCGCCATGCTGAAGCCCGGCGCGGTCTTCGTGAACGCGGCGCGCGGCGCAATCGTGAAGACCTCGGCGCTCCTCGCGGCGATGGAGCGCGGCATCGTCCGCCACGCGGTGCTGGACACCTGGGAAGATGAACCCGCCTGCCGCGCCGAGATCCTGCAGCGCGCGGACCTCGGCGCCGCGCACATCGCGGGCCATTCCTACGAAGGCAAAGTCATGGGAACGGCGATGGTCTATCGCGCGGCCTGCGATTTTTTCGGAGTCGCCTCATCGTGGAGTCCCGAGACGCATCTCGCCGCCGATCTTCCCGGACATCCCGCCCGCCTCTTGCGCCCGTCTCCCGCCGCCGACGCCGAGGCGGTCGTCGCCGAGGCGGTGCTCGCCGCGTGCGATATCGAACGCGACGACGCGGCGTTCCGCGGCGCCTTTTCTCCGGACGCGGAAGTCCGCGCGCGCAACTTTCGCGCGCTGCGTAAGACCTATCCCGTGCGCCGCGAATTCGCCTGGCACACCGTCGAGACCCGCGGCCTTTCCTCGGAAGCGCGGCGCGGATTGCGCGACCTCGGCTTTCATCTCCGCTGATCCCGAGGGCGACCGACCCTCGCGTCTTTGTCCGCCGAAAGCCGCCTGGCCCAACGCGCAACCGCCGCGGAAACGACTTCATGGATGCGCCGCTTGTGCCGGCGATGGAAGCGTGATTTGCTGGCGTCATGCCGCGCATTCCGGCAAAGCGTCCGCCCAAAAACCGAAAGCCCCCCCGCGCCCGAGAGGAGGGGCTGACGACCTCGCGCCGGCGCGGGCCGCCGGTTGACTGCGTCGTTTGCGGCGACTGCAAAGCCGAATTGAAGAAACTCCCTCCCGATTGCGTCGATCTGATCTTTACTTCGCCGCCCTACGCGGACTCCCGGAGGAGCACATATGGAGGAATCCATCCCGATCGTTACGCCGAGTGGTGGCTCCCGATTGCGTCCGAGCTTTTGCGCGTACTCAAGCCGACCGGATCGTTCGTCCTGAACATTAAGGAGAAGACGGTCAACGGAGAACGGCATCCTTACGTGATCGACTCCATCCTCGGCATGCGCCGGCAAGGCTGGCTTTGGACCGAGGAATACATCTGGCACAAACGGAATTGCTATCCGGGAAAATGGCCGAACCGGTTTCGTGACGCTTGGGAGCGTTGTCTGCATTTCACGAAAGATCGCCGCTTCGCCATGTACCAGGACGCGGTCCGCGTGCCGATGGGCGACTGGCGGCATGCGCGCCTTCTCAACTTGAGCCAGAGGGACAAGCGCCGCAACGCGTCGAAAGTCGGGAGCGGTTTCGGCAAGAACATCTCCCAATGGGTTGGTCGAAAGCTGGCGTATCCCACGAACGTGCTCCACTTGGCGACGGAGTGCGCGAATCGCTCCCACAGCGCCGCGTTTCCCGAGGCCTTGCCCGCATGGTTTATCCGGTTGTTCACCCGGCCGGGAGAACTCGTTTTGGACCCGTTCCTGGGATCGGGAACGACGGCGCGCGCCGCCGTCAACCTCGGCCGCAATTATCTGGGCATTGAGATCCGCGCGGATTACTGCGCGCGCGCGCGCGGCATGTTGGCGGGGAAAGACTCATCGCGCTCAGCGCGGCGGCAAAACCGAGGAGGAATCGAGGGACGGGTTGAGCGGCGGACGGGCTGACCGGAACTCAAGGCCTCGGCGCGGCGGGAGAGACCAAGGCGCGCACCGCGTCGCCGAGCGTCTCGCGCATATCGGCTTCGGCGCCGGTCGTGTAGGCGGCGGCGATCAAAACCTCTCGGCCGCGCGGGCGTCCTTTTTGCCAGAGCACGGCGAGACGGTCCCCGCGTTGAAACGGGGGACGCGCGTACTCCTCGGTCCGCCGCGTCTCTCCCCCCTGCCACACCGCGTGAAAGACGGCGAGATGCAGATGCTCGCGTCGGAAGAGGAAGAGCGTGCCGGGGATCTCTCGCCCGCCGGCCGTCAACGTCAGAGGCTCTTGACGCGCCGGACCCCAACCCGTGAGCGGAAGGCAGGTGTCGGGCGTATGGCCGGCGGCGAGACTCGGGGCATCCCGATCGGGTCGCCAAAAGAAATGATAAAGCTGAACCTCGCGGCCGCTCGCGGTCAGGACGCGCCAGGCTTCCGCGCGGCTGCACCCGAGCACGCGCAGGCTGGCTTCGGGAATTTCGAACGGCCGCGCGCTCCATCCGATCGTCGTCGCGCGCGCGCCGAGGCGCCAGAGCGGCGTCGTCT
>JABWAM010000279.1 GCA_013360985.1 Verrucomicrobiia bacterium
CCTCCTCGCCCCGCGAAGCCGTCCGCGCCCCGCTCAAAAGCAAAGAGCGCGCCTTCCCCGCGCGACCCGTCGCGCGCGCCGCGCCTTCGCCGGGCCTACGCGCGCCGATGAAAAACCGCTCCCCTGTCCCTCGAATTCTGATGCGCGGTCGCGTCCTCTCGCGGCGTCCAAAACGGGGCGCGCCAGGGCAGCCGCCCCGAGGAATCCGGATCATCCCTGATCTCGCGGGCAACCCGAAGCCGCAGGAGAACAATTCCACTCCGGATGTTTGCGCACGTCGTGGTTCCCCGAAAGCTCTCCACACTTCGAAGGCGCCGCCGCATCCTCCGCGCGGCGAAACCCCCACCAGCACTGGCCGCGCTGGTTGCGCGCGTGATGGACGCGAAAGCCCGCTTTTTTCATCACCGGTTCGATCCAGCCCAGGCAATGGGCGCAGCAGTCATTCGACCTCGGCGCCCGGTTCCGCCCAGAAAAAGTTGCGCCAGTCAGCCGCCACGGCGGAGGCGCCTCCCGCGCGCCACGCGCCTCACACCGGAGCGAAATAATTTTCGCCCAACTCCTTCCAATATCTTCGCAAGGCCTTCTCCTCCAACCGTTCGCGGATCAAGCGGAACGTCGCGTTGATCGCAAAATAAAAATTCGCCACTCCCTGCGGTTTCTGGTCCACATAAGGAAGTCTCACGAGACCGGCTTGGGGAGGCGAGAGAGATTCACCTCGCGGACCCGCGCAACGCCGCTCCCGAAAACCGGTTCGTCCCGGGGCGCAGACGAAGCGTTCGCTCCGTCTTTTCGCTTCCCACCACGAGCGCGACCTCGCGCCGCGACGGATGAAGGTTCACCACGCGGAGATCGCGCAGCCGGCCGCCGCGAACCCGTCCCGAAACGATCAGGCCCTCTCCCGCGTGAATCCCCGTGAAACGCACGTCGCGCCAGGCGCGCGGCGCGCCGCCCAGGACGCGCAGCGTTTGGCCGTCGGCGTTGGCCAGCATCCCGTGAACCGCCCAGGCCATCGCCGCATGACACGTCATGCACCAGTGGTTGAAGAACTCCCCGTGATAATAAATCCGTTCCGGAATCCCGCCGAAGAAATTCACGCTCCGCGCCGTGGCCTGAAAGATCTCTCCTGCCAGCGGATCGCTCGTTCGCGACAGGATACGCGCCGCCCAATAGCCCGCCCACGGGAAAGATTTCTCCGCGTAGCGGTTCAGGCCGTGGAAGTTGTACAATCCGGAACCGGGATCCCGGTTTTCCATCATCTTTCGAATCGTCGGCTTGAGGGCGCGATGGCGGGGAAAGAGGTCGAACACGAGGGAACCCCAATGCGGAATCTTTCCTCCTTGAAAGGATTGAAGCACTCCGGTGCGATCCACGTTCCTCTCGAGTCCTCGCCGCAGAGCAGGGATGATCTCGTCGAGCTTTTCGATCGCCGGTTCGCGCCCAAGACGCCGCGCCGCCTCGCGATAGTCCATGAGCGCGCGCAACGTCACCGCGCAGGTCCAGGTATCGTTCACCTTCTCGCGGCTGATCGACTCGTCAATTCCCTCGCACCGTCGAACGATCAGGTGATCGCCGCGCTTCTCCAGGAAGCCGTCCACGATGAACTCGAGAAACTCTCCCATGAGAGGAAACATCTCCCGCAGAAATCGGAGGTCGCCGGCATGCGCGGCATACGCGGCGATGACATGCGCCCAAAACGCATTGTTATGGACCTGGGTCACAAAGAACGGATAGTGCGTAAACCGATCCCTCTCCACGGTCCACTCCAGCCGCGCGCCCCGCAATCCGTGCCGACGGGCAAGCCGGCGCGCCTCGGGAAGATGGGTGAGCAGATGACGGAGCGTGCGCCTCGCCTCGGCGAAATTTCCGGCGCCGAGCCACGCGAGCACGGCGAAACCCGCATCCCAAAACATCGCCCCCTGCCACAGATAGGAGAAGTTGCCGATCGGAAGAAAACCGCTTGGATCTTGGTTCGCCTTCAGAAGATAACGGCTCACGTCGTAGACGTGGGAGAGGCGCGGATCCGGGATCTCGACGCGGCAGGTGTCGAAGTACGCCTTCCATTCCGCGCCATGCCGCGCGCGCAGGCGCGCATACCCCAAACGGCGGCAGGCGCGCATCGTGCGGGCGAGCGCGCCGCGCCAGTCCCGCTCGTCAAGATGATCCACCGCCGCGAGATAACGCGTGAACGCCTCGCCTCTTCGCAGCGCGCGGGTCCGGAGCCAGCCGTGCACGAAGGTTTTCCCGGCGCGGCGGGACGCTTCTCCCGCCTCGCACGCGACCTCGCACCAGGAGCGCGCGCCGCCGCGATGTCCCTCGATCGCGTACTCGTAGGCCATCCAGGAATGGCGCGGATCCACGCGCAGGGTGGCGCGATCCATCGTGACCGGACGCTCATAAATTCGCAGGTGCGATTCGGAGGGCGAGTTCAACACGAAATGGAAGGCGACGCCTTCCCGGGGCGCCGCGAGAACCTCGTAGTGCTCCACAAGGACATGCGCGCGGGTCAGAAAGGTCGTCACGCGCACCCGCATCCATTCCTTCGTGTCGTGATCCATCTGTTCGTAGTCCGTGGTCACAGTGGCCGTCCTCGGATCGAAGACCTGCGAACAGTTTCTCGGCACGGCGCAGTCCCCGTTCAACCAGGGCGCCGACGCGAACTCGAAAAGCGGAAAGAGGATGTCGTAAACGAGATCCGTTCCTCGACGGATGCGGCGGTCGCTTTTAAACCACCCTGGTGAATACTGGAGCGGAAGCGGCGCGCCATGGCTCAATTTCTCCCACCACGCGTCGCCCGAACCGAGGAGATTGATCAGCGCGGCGTCCACTCCGTTTCCGAGATAAGCGGGGAAATAGGGTTTCTCGGGAAAGCTGGCCCCTCGCGGAGTGGAATGAATTCGCATGATGAGATTTCTTTCGAGATTTCGGCGGAACGGACGGAAAGAACGCTGACAGAGAAGATCGCGGGATGTCGAGAACATGTTCAGTCAGCAACACAACCTCTTTCCCGCCGCCCCTGATCTCCGCGCAATTTTCATGCGGGGCTGACCCAAATCCACGGATCAACTCGATTTTCAGAGAGCAACCCTCCTCATCATCCATGGAGGATCGGAGGGGTGGGTCGTGTCGAGATTCCAGACTCCCCACAAAAAGGGTGCGACGGCTCGGCCGGCGGCCTCGCCCTCCCTTTCCACCGTCCGTGCTTGGGAAAAATCCGCTCGGTCGCGAAGCGAGGGAGGGCGCCG
>JABWAM010000280.1 GCA_013360985.1 Verrucomicrobiia bacterium
TAAGGGTTGAGGGTTGCGCGGAACGCGGGCCCGCGGTTGGGTGCGAAAACCTACTGGCAGACTTCCGCCGCGGCAAGCGAAAGATGGCGAAAACCGCTCAATCGGGCGCCCACTCCACGCGCGGCGCGTCTCCCCAGAGGCGCTCGAGGGCGTAGAACTCCCGTCGCTCCCGCGAGAAGAGATGGACGACGGTATCCACGAAATCGAGGATGATCCATTGGCTCATCGGGAAACCGTCCACGCCGCGCGCGCGAACGCCTTGCTCCGCCGCGCGTTCCTCGACTTCGTCGCGCAACGCCTTGAGGTGCGGCTCGGACGTCCCGCTGATTAGCACGAAAAAATCGGCGAGGCTCGATTTCCCTCGGAGATCCAGAATCGCGATCTCTTCTCCCTTGCGGCGGTCGGCGCCGCGCGCGCAAAGCAGGGCGAGTTCTTCGGGAGTCATGCGGGGGATCCGTAAAGCCGGTGCGCGCGGATATAGGCGATGACGGGCGCCGGAAGCCAGCGCGAAACGTCGCCTCCCTCGCGCAGCGCCCGCCGCAAGGCGGAGGAAGCGACCGCCACGGTCGGCCCGGGAACGGCGCGGCATCGCAACCGCGCGCGGTGCTCCTCAGCTACGCTCGGTGGCGGCATCTCCAAGGGAAAGCCGGGACGCTCGACGACCAGAAACTCGCAAAGGTCCACGAGCGCCTCGAAGCGCGCCCACGAACCGATCTGGGCGAAGTTGTCCGAGCCGAGAATGAACCCGAGGCTCTCCCCCTTGCGTCCCGCCGCGATCTCCGCCAAGGTATCGGCCGTATAGGAAGGGCCTTCCCGCGCGATTTCGATCGAGGAAACTTCGCGCGCGGGCAATCCCGCGATCGCCAGCCGCAGCATCGCCAAGCGGTCGGCGCCCGGGGCGAGTTCCGCGCCCCCCTTGTGCGGCGGGACGCGCGCCGGCACGAAACACACCCGTTCGGCGAGGCCGGCGCGCAGCACGTTCTCCGCCACCTGGAGATGCCCCGCGTGGACGGGGTTGAACGTCCCGCCGAAAACCGCCAGCTTCAAGGGGAAGAGGCCGCGGAGTCCACTTCCGCGGCGAGACGGCGGAAGTGCTCCTTGAAGAGCGTCTCCACCTCGCGGAAGTTGAACGGTTTGGTCAGCCAGCGGTTGCCGCTCTGCTGGAGAAACTCGAGGGTGCGCGGCGAGTTGGTGTCGCCGGTGACGAAGATGAACCGCTTCGCCGACTCGGGTTTGGCCTCCTGGACCCACTCGTAGAGCCGGCGCCCATCCATCCCGGGCATCTTCAGATCAGAAATGATCAGGTCGAAGTCCTGCCGTTCGATCAGTTTCTGGGCTTGGAGCCCGTTCGTTGCGCCATGCACGCGGCAGGACCGATCCGCGAGCAGTTCGGAGAAGACGTCGAGGATCGCGACCTCGTCATCCACCACGAGCACCTCGAAGACGCGCGTCGGCGGGATCACGCCCGACTTACGCATCGGCGAGACGGCGTCTTTGCGTCCCTCGGGTTTCACGTGGGAGATCGGAAACTCCAGCGTGAAGACCGCCCCCGCCTCCGCGTGGTTGGCGGCGTAGATGTTCCCGGAATGCTCCTTGACGATACTGTAGGAAATACTCAGGCCGAGCCCCGTGCCCACGCCCGCCTCTTTCGTGGTAAAGAAGGGATCGAAAATCTTCTCGAGGAGCGCCGGAGGCACGCCGGGGCCATGGTCGTACACGGCGAGGCGCACGAAGGAAGCGTCGGCTTCGGTCTTGATCCGGATCACCTTTTCACGCGGGCTTCCCTCCATGGCCTGCACGGCGTTGTTGAGGAGATTGAGGAGCACCTGCTCGAGCTGATTCAAGTCGCCGAAGACCGACGGCAGCGGCGTCTGGAGATCCTTGACGAGCCGCACTCCCGACGCGCGGAGGTCGTAGTCGAGAAGTTCAAGCGCGATCCCCACGAGCTCGTTGAGGTTCACGTTCGCCTTCTCCATCGGATGCTTGCGCGCGAAAGCGAGGAAGTTCTGCACGATCTTGCTGGCGCGCTCGCTCTCCCGCTGGATCTTGAGCAGGTCGCCGCGCAGCTTTTCGTCGGCCGCAGGGCGCATGCTGAGGAGCTGGGCGTAGCCGCTGATAACGGCCAAGGGGTTGTTCAACTCGTGGGCGACTCCGCTGATGAGCTGACCGAGCGCGGAAAGTTTTTCGGCCTGGCGAAGCTGCTGCTCGAGGCGGCGGCGCTCGGTCACCTCGCGCAAATAGACCTGGACGATCGTGCGCTTCGAACTGCGCATCACCGACGCCGCGCCCTCCGTCAGCATCACGTTGTTGTCCTTGCGCGTCAGCGGGACGTTGCCGTACGCGGCGAACACGCGGGCGAGCGCGGCGGGGTTTTCCCGGATTTCGCCCTCTTTCTCGCGCAGGAACGGACAGAGGTTCGCGAAGCGAAGCTGGAGCAGTTCGTCGCGCGAGTAACCGCTCACCGCCTGGGCGGCACGGTTGACGTCGAGAATCTGCAAACTGCGCGGATCGAGCACGAAGATCGCGTCGTTCGCGTTTTCGAAGAGGTGTTCGTACTTGTTCTCGGAGAACTCGATCTCCTGATGGAGCTTCCGCGCGAGGCGCGCGTCGGCCTTGATCTGGTCGCGCAGACTACTCGCCTCGCCGCGCACTTCTTCGAGCATGAGGATGATCATGCCCACCGCGATCAGGAGCTGGGTGATCGAGACGATCACGAACCCCGTCGGGCGCATCGCGTCGTCGGCCTCGAAGACCGGCTGGAAGGCCATCTGAAACCCCCAGACCAGGAACCCAACCCCGAGCAGGCTCGCGCCGACATAGCGATGACTGAGCCGCTGTGCGAAAAAACAGGCCGCCGTGAGAAAACCCGCCACGCTCAGGATGCCGAAGAGCGGCATCGCGAGCCAGAACTTGCCCTCCAAACTGTTGCGCGCGACGTAGCTCCACAGCAGCATCATCACCACCGCGAGCGCCATCTCGCGCTGGCCACGGTTCGCGCCGCGAAAACTTTGCGCGCCCCAAAATAGGAAAATCGCGCAGACCCCAATGCAGGAAAGCTTGACCCACTCCCACTGCGGCGGATTCCCCACATCGAGAAACGAGATGCTCGCCGTCAGCCACAGCGCGTAGAACAACCAGGCCGCCGTCCACATCCCGAAGTAAGGCCGCTGCGTGTAGCGGTTCAGATAGGCGTATAGCCCAACGAGCACCCACGTGCTGAGCAACCCG
>JABWAM010000021.1 GCA_013360985.1 Verrucomicrobiia bacterium
GGTGGCCATGCCGGCAAAGGATACGCCGACGGCGAAAAAAGCGGACAGGTTTGGGTCCGCACCCCCATCAAGGAATCGCCCCGCATGTCAGGAGTTCTGGATTTGGGTGATTTCTTCTCGCCTTTCCAACGCGACCTTCCTCGATCGCGAATGTTGGAGGCGAATCTCTCCGGCGTCTGTCCGCTCGACAACGCCTGTGAAAACTCGGATTCTTCCATCCCATCCCGTCGCGAACCTCGCTCCTCAATGGAACTCTTTCTTCAGCAGTTGCTGCAGGGCTTCAAGTTCGGAAGCATTTACGCCCTGATCGCGCTGGGGTACACGATGGTTTACGGAGTGCTCCGCCTGATCAATTTTGCCCACGGCGATGTCTTCATGCTCGGGGCGATGCTGAGCATCTTTTTCGCGCGCTGGACGGGGTGGGGGGCGCGCCCCTCCTGGCTCGCCCTGGCGGGCATCCTCGCGCTGGCGATGGCGGCATGCGCCCTGATGGGGGGGCTCATCGAGCGATTGGCCTATCGTCCGTTGCGCCATGCGTCGCGGCTCTCGCTTCTCATCACGGCGATCGGCGTCTCGCTCTTCATCGAGAACGCGGGACAGCTTCCGATAGTCTTCGGTGCGACCCCTCGGGCGTTTCCGTCGCTCGTGGAAACTCGCCCGTGGATCACTTGGGGCACGCTGACGGTGTCGAACGTCGAGGCGCTCGTCATTGGGGTCGCGCTTCTCCTGACGGGCGGACTTCACGTGATTGTTCAACGCACGCGGATGGGACTGGCGATGCGCGCGGTTTCCTTCGATTTTCGCACGGCGAGCCTCATGGGGATCCCCGTGGATCGCGTGATCGGCCAGACGTTTATGCTCGGCTCCGCGCTCGCAGGCGCCGCCGGCGTGCTCTACGGATTGAGCTACCCCGCGATCGATCCGCTCTCCGGGTTCATGCCGGGGATCAAGGCGTTCGTCGCCGCGGTCCTCGGGGGCATCGGGAGCATTCCGGGCGCGCTCGTGGGCGGGATCATCATCGGCGAGGCGGAGACGTTGACCGCCGGCTATCTGAGTTCGACTTACAAGGATGCGATCGCGTTCCTCATCCTGATCGCCGTTTTTTTGTTCAAGCCTTCCGGCCTGCTTGGCCGTAAGGTCGTCGAGAAAGTTTAGTCCGCGGGTTTTCCGCCCTTCCGTGGGGAAACCTGCGCCTCCTCCTCCCGCCTTTGGGATGAGACGGGCTGCGCCGGAACGTCTTGGGAACCCGGCGTTTTCGGCCTTTCGGTGGAGATTTCGCTTTGGAGAGTGAACGATTCAGGTTGGCCCGCGCTGTTTCAAAGCGGCGCGGGGCGCGCGAAAGCCTCTCGATCGCGTCTCCCGCATGGGGCGAAACGCTTGTCTTCATCCCGCAAAACGCCAACTCTTCGCGCATGAACGGCGCGCTGCTCGTCAACCTCGGCTCTCCCGATTCGCCCTCGCGGAGCGACGTGCGACGTTATCTGACCGAGTTTCTTTCGGACCCGCGCGTGATGGATCAATCGTGGCTCGCGCGGATGTTCCTGTTGCACGCCTGCATCTTGCCGCGCCGTGTCGCGCCTTCGTCGCGCGCCTACGCGAGCATTTGGACTCGGGAAGGATCGCCGCTCGTCGCCATCAGCCGGAGCGTCGCCGCGCGACTCCGCGAAAAACTCGCGTTCCCGGTGGAGCTTGGGATGCGCTACGGCAACCCCTCGATCTCTTCGGCGATCGCCCGTCTTCGCGCGGCGGGGGTGGAGAGGGCGCTGGTCCTCCCGATGTTTCCGCATTATGCGATGTCGAGCTACGAAACCGCCGTCGAGCGTTGCCGCGCGGCGGCGCGGCGAGAGGGGGGCGGGATGCGTCTGCGCGTCTTGCCGCCCTTCTTTGCGGAACCGGATTACCTCGCCGCGCTGACGGCTCTTCTGAAGCCGCGCCTTGCACAGCCGTATGACCACGTCCTCTTCAGCTTTCACGGCCTGCCCGAGCGCCATTTGAAGAAAAGCGATCCGAGCGGACGACATTGCCTCGCATCCCCCGACTGCTGCGAACGCGCGCACGTCGCGCACGCGAGCTGTTATCGCGCGCAATCGCTTCGTACGGCGCGCGAGACCGCCGCCGCCGCCGCGATTCCTGAAGGGAAATGGTCGGTCGCCTGGCAATCGCGCCTCGGACGGGATGTCTGGATGAAACCGTGGACGGACGAGGTGTTCCAAGAACTCCCTTCGCGCGGAGTGAAACGGCTCGTCGTGGCCTGTCCCGCGTTCACCGCCGACTGCCTCGAGACCTTGGAGGAGATCGGGATTCGGGGCAGGGAGACGTTTCTCGCGGCGGGCGGCGAAACGTTGACGCTCGTCCCGTGCCTCAACGACGCGCCGGGGTGGGTGGAGACTTTGGCCTCTTGGACGCGCCGCATGGCGACGGAGTTCGCTTCCGGTTGAGGGGCGTTCAGGGAACCGCGGGAGGCGTCGGGATCAAAGAACGGGATGTCTCCGATCTCGTCGCGGCGTCGCGCGCAACGCGCCTCAATGGCGCCGGCGCTTCTTCAACCCGGCCTTTGTGTCGCGTTCGATGCGGCGAATTTCGGCTTCGAGCGGCCTGCGCGCCTCGGGGGTCATTCGATCGATGAAGAGCACGCCGTTGAGATGGTCGACTTCATGCTGGATCGCGCGCGCGAGAAAGCCGGTCGCGAGGAGGGCGAGAGGCCGTCCATCGAGTCCGAGCGCGGCGAGGCGGACCGACGCGGCGCGCGTCACAGGCGCGGAGAGCCCCGGAAAACTGAGGCAACCTTCGCTGCCCTCCTCGCTCCCCGGCGTCGGTTCGAGGCGGGGATTGATGAGCGTCAACGGCATCATGCTCTCGACGGGGACCTCCCGGCCGCCGAGAAAAAGTTGGGAGGGGCGCTCGACTTCGCGCACGTCCACGACGCAGAGCATGAGGGCGCGTCCGACCTGTTGGGCGGCGAGCCCGACGCCGCGATGGGCGCGCATCGTCGTGATCATTCGCGCGGCGAGATCGCGAATCGCGTCGTCCACGCGCGCGATTTCGGCGCCTTTCGTCCGCAGGATCGGGTCGCCATAAAGCACGAGACGCAAGGGCATTCGGCGAAGCTATACCGTGAACCTCCTACTCGCCCAAGGGGAAATCTCCGTGCTGATGATGGAGGGCCATCCAGGGGCCGAAATTCAGGGAGCCGCGGATGGCGGAGGTCAGATAGCGTTTCGCGCGGCGGACCGCGTCGCGGAGTGGGCAGCCGCGCGCGAGATTTGCCGCGATGGCGGCGGAAAAGGCGCAGCCGGTTCCGTGGGTCGCGATGCCGCGGACGCGGCGTGCCTCCATCCAGAAGCCTTCCGCGCCTTCAATGAAAAAGTCGGGTGCGCCGCGCGAATCGTGGAGATGGCCGCCTTTCATGAGAACGGCGCAGCCGAAGCGCGCGGCGATGCGGGCGGCGGCGTCTTCCATCGCTCCACGGGTCGCGGGGCGGCGTCCGTTGTCGAGGATCGCCGCCTCGTCGAGGTTCGGCGTGACGAGATCGGCGTGTTCGCCGATGAACTCGCGGAGCGCGCGGACGGCGTCTTCGCGGAGCAGGCGCGCGCCGCTCGTCGCCACCATGACCGGATCCACGATCAGCCGGCGCACGGAGGTTGGCCGCTGCCCGAGGGCGGCGCGGACGGCGCGAATGATGGCGGCGGAGAAGAGCATGCCCGTCTTGACCGCGACGCCGTCGAGGCCGCCGAGGCAGCAGGCGAGTTGTTCGGCGACGATCGCGGGGCGGATCGCCTGGATCGAAACGACGCGGCGCGGAGTTTCGGCGACGACGCAGGTGACGGCGGCCATGCCGTAGACGTCGTGGGCGGCGAAGGTTTTGAGATCGGCCTCAAGGCCCGCGCCACCGCTGCAGTCGGAGCCGGCGATGGTAAGGGCGAGGGGCGGCTTCTTTGGAAATTTCATGGTTTGCAACGGCGGCGCGGTGTTTCAGGATGAAGCCGCACGGGATAATCCCGGACGTTCCAACTCCCTTTCCGCATGAATGTTCCCCTTCTGGACCTCGGCCGTCAGCATCAGGCCATCGAAACCGAACTGCGCGAGGCCTTCAATACGGTTCTTCGACACGGGAAATTCGTCCTCGGTCCGGAGGTGGCGGAGTTCGAGAGAGAGATCGCGCCATTTTGCGGCGCGAAGCACGCGGTGAGCTGCGCGAGCGGCTCGGACGCGCTGCTCCTGGCGCTCATGGCGTTCGACGTGGGCCCCGGCGACGAAGTGATCACCTCGCCCTACAGCTTCTTCGCGACGGCGAGTTGCATCGCGCGGCTTGGGGCGAAGGCGGTCTTCGCGGACATCTCTCTCGAGAGCTACAATCTCGATCCTGACGAGGTCCGGAAAAAGATCACGCCGCGAACGAAGGCGATCCTGCCGGTGCATCTTTACGGGCAAGCGGCGGAGATGGCGCCATGGTTGGAAGAGGCGAAACGGCGCGGCATTCGTGTGATCGAGGACGCCGCTCAGGCGATCGGCGCGCATTACCGAGGAAAGCCCGTGGGCGGTTTCGGCGACGTCGGCTGTTTCAGTTTTTTTCCGTCGAAGAACCTCGGGGGGTTCGGCGACGGCGGCTTGATGACGACAAACGACGAGGATCTCGCGGGCAAACTCCGGATCCTCCGGGTTCACGGCGCGGAGCCGAAATATTACCACGGCCTCCTGGGGATCAACTCGCGCTTGGACACGATCCAAGCGGCTCTCCTGCGCGCGAAACTGCCCCGTCTCGAGGGATGGGCGCGCGCGCGCGCGCGAAACGCCGCGCTCTACGCGAAGCTTCTCACCGAGGCGGGCGTGGCGAGGTTCGCGGCGGAGGGCGAAGGGGAGGGAGCGGACGCTTCGAGCGAAAAGGGCGGGGCGCCCTTCATCTTGCCGGCCGCCCGCCAGTCCCGCCATGTCTACAACCAGTTCATCCTCCGCGCGCGCGCGCCGGCGATGCGCGATCGCCTGCGCGATCACCTGCGGGAATCGGGGGTCGGAACGGAGATTTATTATCCCGTCCCGCTTCATCTTCAGGAATGTTTCGCCGGCTGGGGGTATCGGGCGGGCGACCTCCCTCGCGCGGAAAGGGCGGCGGCCTCCACTCTCGCGCTGCCGATCTTTCCTGAGTTGACCGAAACGGAGATCGCTTACGTCGCCCAGGCGATCGCCGAGTTTTGCGAAGGGAGATCGCGCGCGCGTGCGGGGTCGCGCCGCGGCCGCTCCGATGGGAGGGGGGAGAGTCGCAGACCTCAATCTTGAAGACGGGACGTTGGGTTGCCGCGAAGCGTCCTTCCAAGCAATCATGGCTCGGCGCGCTCCCGTCCCGCCGTCTTGCGGATGAGGTTTTCGACGCTACACTCCGGATATGGCCGAGTTTCGCATGAAACGAGTGAACGCCTTGATGCTCCGCGAGTTGAGCGCTGCGGCACGACGCATTCTCCCCGTGGAGCGTTGCGGCGTGCTGAGCTTCACCGATGTCGAGGTCAGCAAGGACCTGAAGAGCGCCGTCGTTTGGTTCAGTATGGTCGGGACCCCTTCGGGCGCGCCCGCGCTGACCGAGAGGGAGGCGTTTGAAGCCTTGGAGGCGGCGCGTCCCGAACTTCAAGAGGCGGTCGCCCGTCGCGTTGCGATCAAGTACACTCCGCACCTCGCGTTCCGCCATGATTCCGGTCTGGAGCGCGGGCAAAACGTCGTCCGAATCCTCGAGGAGCTGGAGCGCGGACAAAAGTCTTGAGAAAAGACCGTGTTTCGTGTTGGGTTACCCTGACCGAAGGGCGGTCTCCGCTCCTCCTCTTGCATGATGAAAATCTACATTGACGGTGCATACTACACGGAGAAGACCGCGAAGATCTCGGTTTTTGACCATGGCTTGCTTTACGGCGACGGAGTTTTCGAAGGCATTCGCGCCTATCACGGCAAAGTTTTCAAACTCGAGGAGCATATCGCACGGCTCTACGATTCCGCGAAGGCGATCCTGCTCGAGGTGCCGATGTCGCCGACGGCGCTGATGAAGGCCGTGGCGCGCACCTGCGCCCTTAACCGGATCAACGACGGGTATGTGCGCCTTGTCGTGACGCGTGGAGCGGGAAACCTCGGGCTCAACCCCTTCAATTGTCGTCGCGCCTCGGTCATCATCATCGCGGGGAAGATCAAGCTCTATCCTCCGGCGCTCTACCGTCGCGGCCTCGAGATGATCACGGTGCCGACGGCGCGGATGCCATCCTCCGCGCTCAATCCGGCGATCAAGTCGTTGAACTATCTCAACAATGTGATGGCGAAGATCGAGGCGATCCGCGCCGGCGTGCCGGAGGCGGTGATGCTCAACACGCAGGGGAACGTGGCCGAATGCACGGGCGACAATCTTTTCATCGTGCGGGGCGGACAGATCCTCACGCCGCCCGTTTCCGCAGGCGCGCTCGCCGGGATCACCCGCAAAGTGGTGATCCAGCTCGCGAGCGAACACCTGGGAGTGAACGTCCAGGAGGCCACCCTCACGCGTTACGACCTCTTCACCGCGGACGAATGTTTCCTGACGGGAACGGCCGCCGAGATCATCGCCGCCGTCAAAATCGATGGGCGCGTCGTGGGAACGGGGCGGCCCGGGGCGATCACCCAGCGGCTCATCGCGCTCTATCACGATCTCACGCGCCAGGAGGGTTACCCGATCCGTCCATGAAGTGCGATATGTGCAAGGAGGGCGAGGCGACCGTCCACCTCATGCAGATCGTTGACGGCAAGATCCAAAAAGTTGATCTCTGCGAGGCCTGCGCGAAGGCGAAGAGGGTGACGGACCCAACGGCCTATTCCATCGCGGACATGGTCCTCGGGATGGGGACGGAGGCTGCCGCATCGCCGTCGCGCCCGAAGGCGGAACGGCGCTGTCCCTCCTGCGAGATGACGCTCTCCGATTTTCGGCGCGCGGCGCGCCTCGGGTGTCCGCAATGTTACGAGGCGTTCGCGGAAGCCCTCGGCCCGATGCTGAAAGGGATGCATAAAGGGCTTCAGCACGTGGGGAAGACGCCCTTGAGCCGAAAAAAGGAAGTGCTCTTGGAGGAGCGCCTCCGCCTCCTTCGTCAGCAGCTTCAGGCCGCCGTCAAAGCGGAAAACTTCGAGGCCGCCGTGCGTTTGCGCGATCAGATCAAGGCGCTCGAAGGGCAAAAGGACTCGAAAACGCCGCCGACGCGAGAGGATCCCGGGCCATGACGGCCGGCGGCGAAAGACCGGCGCCGGAGACGGAAGGGATTGTGGTGACGAGCCGCGTGCGCCTCGCGCGGAACATCGAGGGGTTCCCTTTCCCTGGATGGAGCCGCAAGCCGGAGCGTCTGCGCGTGCTGGAGAAAATCCTGCCGACGGTCGAGGCGCTTCCGGAGATGAAAGGGGGCGCGAGCCATGCGATGGACGCCTTGGCCGCGCTCGACAAGCAGGTCCTCGTCGAGAAGCATCTCATCAGCCGCGAGCACGCCGGCAAGAATGTTGGGAGCGCGGTGGTGATCAACCGCAGCGAGACGCTCGCGGTGATGCTCAACGAGGAGGATCATCTCCGGATGCAGGCGATCCGTCCGGGGTTCTGCCTCGAAAAGGTGTATGCCCTCGTGAACGAGGCGGACACCCGTTTGGAAGAGGCGCTTCCCTTCGCGTTCTCCTCGAAGCTCGGATATCTCACCGCCTGCCCGACCAACGTCGGCACGGGCATGCGCGCTTCGGCGATGCTCCATCTGCCCGCGCTCGTGTTGGCGGACCACATGAGCAAGATCATTTCGGCCGTCAACAAGCTCGGTCTGGCGGTGCGCGGTCTCTATGGCGAAGGGACCGAGGCGCTCGGAAACCTCTTCCAGATTTCCAATCAGATGACTCTCGGGGAGCGCGAGGCGGATATTTTGGGACGGCTGAAAAATGTGGTTTCGGAGATTGCCCGCCACGAGATCAACGCGCGCGCCACGCTCCTTGAGAAATCGCCTCGGATGCTTTACGATCACATCGGCCGGGCGTACGGGGTCCTCGCCCATGCGCGGGTCATCAGTTCGAAGGAAGGCATGAACCTCCTTTCGATGATTCACCTGGGCGTGGCCTTGGGCGCTTTCGGCCGATTGGCCGCGGAAGATGTGGATCGGCTGTTCATGGAGACGCAGCCGGCGCATCTCCAACGCGGCCGCGGCCGTTCGCGGCTTTCGGCAGAGGAGCGAGACGCGCTTCGCGCCGATCTGATCCGTTCGGTGGTGGGACGCGGCGAGCCTCCGAAGCTCGACATTCCGCCGCCAACGGGCGAATCTCCCAAGACGACATGAACAACCTTACCCCCCGCGCGCAGCAGGTGCTGGCCCTGGCCCGCAAGGAGGCGGACCGTTTCAACCACAACTATGTGGGAACGGAGCACCTCCTGCTCGGCATCATCAAGCTCGGGCAGGGTGTCGCCGTGAGCGTCTTCAGCCGTCTCGGCCTGGAGTTGGAGACCGTGCGGATGGAGGTGGAAAAACAGGTCGGCACCGGTCCCGACCAGAAAGTCCTCGGGAATATCCCTTATACGCCGCGCGTGAAGAAGGTGCTTGCGCTCGCGGGAAAAGAGGCGAAGGCCCTCAATCACAGCTATGTGGGGACGGAACATATCCTCCTTGGCCTCCTCAAAGAGGGCGACGGGGTGGCCGCGCGCGTGCTCAAGAGCCTCGGGGTGGACATTGACCGCACGCGACAAGAGATCCTCAAGGAACTCGATCCGAACCTCCGCGGAGAGTCCGCTTCCGAGGGGGAAGAACCCGTCGCTGCGGGGAAACAGGAGGCGCGCAAGGGCGAGGCGAAGACGCCGGCGCTCCGCGCCTTTGGGCGCGACCTCACCGAGCTCGCCGCCCAAGGCAAGCTTGATCCGGTGATCGGCCGCCAGAACGAGATCGAGCGGGTGATCCAGATTCTCTGTCGCCGCACGAAGAACAACCCCGTGCTGATCGGCGAGGCCGGCGTCGGCAAGACCGCGATCGCCGAGGGCCTCGCGCAAGAGATCGCCGGAGGCAGCGTGCCGGAGATTTTGCGCGACAAGAAGGTGGTGACCCTCGACCTTGCCCTCATGGTCGCCGGCACCAAATACCGCGGCCAGTTCGAGGAGCGGATCAAGGCGGTGATGGAGGAGATCCGACGGACGAAGAACGTGATCCTCTTCATTGACGAGCTCCACACCATCGTCGGCGCCGGATCGGCCGAGGGCACGATGGACGCCTCGAACATCATCAAGCCCGCCCTTTCCCGCGGCGAGATGCAATGCATCGGGGCGACGACGATGAACGAGTACCGAAAGTACATCGAGAAGGACTCGGCTCTCGAACGCCGCTTCCAACAGGTGCGCGTGGATGCCCCCTCGGCGGAGGAGACCGTCGCCATCCTCAAGGGGCTTCGTCCGAAGTACGAACAGCATCACCGCATCAAGATCACCGACGACGCGCTCGCCGCCTCGGTCCGCCTTTCCGACCGCTACATCACGGGGCGTTTCCTTCCCGACAAGGCGATCGACGTCATGGACGAGGCCGGCGCGCGCGCGCGCGCCGGGGCGACCACGCGTCCGCCCGAGATCAAATCGCTCGAAAAGGAGATCGAGCGGTTCAAGGGGGAGAAAGAGGCGGCGATCAAGGCTCAAGACTTCGAAAAGGCCGCCGCGCTCCGCGATCAGGAGAAACAGGTCCGCGAACGGATTCAGAAGATGCTCGAGGAATGGAGCTCGCGGCGCGAGGAGAAGGAGATCGTCGTGAGCGACGAGGACGTCGTCAACGTGGTCGCGAAGATCACGGGCATTCCGTTGACCCGGGTCGGAAAGAGCGACGCCGAGAAGCTGCTCAATCTCGAAAACGAACTGCGCGCGGTGGTGGTGGGGCAGGAGGAGGGCGTTTCCGCGGTGGCCAAGGCCCTGCGCCGTTCCCGAGCCGACCTCCGCGATCCGCGTCGCCCCATTGGATCGTTCATGTTCCTCGGGCCGACCGGCGTGGGGAAAACGCTGCTCGCCAAGGCGATCGCCGAGATCATGTTCGGCGATCGGGACGCGATCCTGCAGTTTGACATGTCCGAATACATGGAGAAGTTCAACGTCTCGCGCCTCGTGGGTTCGCCGCCGGGATACGTGGGCTACGAAGAGGGCGGGCAACTCACCGAGCAGGTGCGGCGGCGTCCCTACTGTGTCGTGCTCTTCGACGAAATCGAGAAGGCGCATCCCGACGTTTCCCACATCCTCCTCCAGATCCTCGAGGAGGGGAAAGCGACCGATTCGCTGGCGCGGAAAGTGGATTTCCGCAACACCATCGTGATCATGACGTCGAACGTCGGCGCCGACACGCTGCGACGGCAGGGGTCGATGGGTTTTGCCGCGGCCTCTGGAGAGCAGACCTACGACAAGATGAAGGAGAAACTGCTCGACGAGGCGCGCAAGCATTTCAAGCCGGAGTTCTTGAATCGCCTCGACGATTTGATCGTCTTCCGTTCGTTGAGCCGCGAGGATGTTGTGAAAATCGTGGACATCGAGGCTGCGAAAGTGACCGCCCGCATCAAGCTCCATCGCGACGTGCCGATCGAGTTGACCGAAGAGGCCAAGGCTTTCCTCGTGGACAAAGGCTTCGATCCGGCGTCGGGCGCGCGTCCGCTGCGCCGCGCGATCGAACGCTATCTCGAGGACCCGCTCGCGGAAGAGATCCTTCGCGGGGCGATCCGTTCCGGCGAACCGGTGAAGGTCTACGTCGGCGGGGACAAACTCGTCTTCCGCCAGGCCTTGCCGAGCGGAGACTTGGCCGCTTCGGCGGCCGACGAGGGAACGCCCTGAACGTCGCGGGGCGGAGGCGCGCATGGGGGAGGCGGCTTCGAAGGCTTGGGGCGCGGCGCGTCCGCCCGGCGCGCGCCTTCTTCTTGGAGCGGCGTTCCTTCTCTGGGGAGCGGCAACGCTTCTCCGCCTCGCGCATTTTGAAGACTGCGCGGGATTGAGCTACGATGACGCCGCGTACGCGACCTCAGGGAGGGAACTCCTCGAGGAGGGGCACGGCTATTGGGGCGATTGCTGGCGTCCGTTCGCCTCGTGGTGGGTGGCGGCCCTTCATGCGATCCGCGGAGTGGATGTCGCGAACGTCGGGCTCGCCTTCACTCTGCTGCGTTCCTTCGGGGAACTCTGGCTCATCCTCGCGGCGCGATGGTTTTTCCCCGCTTCGGCATGGGCGCCGCTCGGAGTCGCCGCCGTCTCGGTCGGCAGCTTCCTGGGCGTCAACTACGGTCGGCAGCATCTTTCCAGTCTGTTGTTCACGATTCCGTTGGCGCTCCTCGCCTACGGCAACTTCCTCCGGCGCGGAGGGTGGGCGCGGTGGGCGATGTGCGGATTCGCCGCGGGGCTTGTCTTCCTCTCCCATTTCAACACGATCGGGGCGTTGCTCCTCATGCTGGTCCTCGAGGGGTTGCGGCGCGGAGCGATGGAGCGCAAGGCGAGCGCCGCGTTCGGGAGCGCGTTGATCGGAGGCGGCGTCGCGTATCTCACCGTGGGAACGCTCGGCCTTCTCAGCTACGGCGGAAACTGGAAGCGTTACTTCAAGCTGGTCGGCAACCACATGACGGAAAACCAGGTCCGCGGCGAGGGGATCCACTGGGCGGGGCTGGATCCAAGCCTTCCGGCCTTCGCCTCGTGGGAGGGTGCGCTCTTTTTTCTTTATTTCGCCGCGCTCGCTTGGGGGATCGGTCGCGTCGTGGCGGGCGGCGAGGATCGGCAGCGGTTGATGGCGATCGTGGCCCTGCCGCTGCTCGGCGGCGGCCTCGTCGTCGCGCGCGCGGCGGTCGGGATGCTGAGTTTCCCGCGGCTTTACGTCTTCGCCCTGCCTTTCCTTTGGCTCTTGGCGGGCGGATTCCTCGGGCGCGCCGCGGATCGTTTGGCCGCGCCGAATCGGACGGGACGCGCTTGGGGGATCGCCGGGTTCGCGCTGTTTGCTCCTCTCCTCATCTTGAGCGGCCATTTGAATTTGGCGGCGCGCACGGCGACGGGGAACGCGGCGCTGGGCCGCTGGTTGAAGGCGCGTCCTTCGGACAAGATGGCGGTTTACTTTGGGACACCGCATCTCCCCGCGGTGTTTTTCGGTTGGCGCTCCCAACCTCCCGCAGATACCCGCGAGCAGTCGGATCAATTTTGGATTTCCGGCGGCAGCACGCAGGCCGGCCATGTCCCCGCGGCGCTGGCGGATCCTGCGCGGCGCGTTTATCTCGATCGCCCCGATCTCACCAACGTCTGCGACCTCGTCGTGCTTCACAAGCCGTCGCGGCGCGTGCTCGCGCGCGTGGAAGAGGCGCTCCGCCGGGCCGCTCCCGACGCAAGCGCGACGAATTTTTATGACGGAACGCTCTTCGATTTGCCGCTGGCCGCCGACGCCGGCGGGGCGCTTGCGTCCGCTCCATGCCTACCCAACGTGCTGGATGGGCCGCTTCCTCTGATCCGCGCCTGGGATCTGCGCGGGACGCGGCGCCGATGACGCGCGCAAGGCTTCGAGAACGCGTCCGGCGTGTCGGGACCAGAAAAGGTGGGCTCGGGCGAATGCGTCGAGACGCGTCTGAAGCTCTTCGCGGAGGCGATCGTTGCTGGTCAAGACCAGCAGCTTTTCCTCGAAATCGGAGAAGTCGTTGCGGAAGAAGATCTCGCGCGGCGCGGCGCGCCACGCGGCGGCGTCCACCGTCGGTTCGTTGATCATGGGGATGCTGCCGAGCGCGATCGCTTCGGCATGGCGATAGCAGTCCCATCCGGCGCCCTCGACGGAGACGCAGATCTTCGACGAGGCGATCCGCCGACGGTATTCCTCGAAGGAGAGGCGTCCATCTGCGAGATCCAGGCGCAGCCCGCGGCGCGCGGCGATTTCGCGGAGGCGCTCGGGGAGATCAAGGCGCTGGCTCGCGTTGGGCTTGCCGCTCCAGAAGAGGTCCGAAGCCTTTTCTGCGCGGCGTTCCCGGGCCCACGCTTCGAAGAGCGCGTCATCCACGCCCAGAGGGATGGGGCGGACTTTGGCCGAGAGATCCAAGATCTCCGCGCGCGAGAGGCGTTCCGCGTAAGGGCGGAAGAGGTTGAAACGATTGAAGGGAAGCTCCCGCTTGAAATAGGCGCAGCAGAGGCGGAGCAGCTCCACGTCTTCCTCGCGGATCGTGAAGTTATCGCGGCAATCCACGATGGCCACGGGAATGTTTCGTCGCGCGTCGCGCCAATGCAGCAGGAAGGTCGCGCCGATGTCGCGGCGGCGGCTGGAGAAAGGGAAGGCGTGCTTGGCGAGGCGCTGAAGGGTGTCGCGAAGGCGCCGTCCGGGACGGGGGCGCAGGTCGAAGTAGCGATTGGTCGCCACGACGCCCTGGATCGCACCCGATTTCAGGAGCCGCCGCGCTTCGCGTTCCGAGGCGATCAGATGGTCGTCGTAGCTTGGAGAGGCGAGGTTGGGGAGCATCCTCGACCGATCTTCGAACTCGCGGATTCCGCGCGGGAACTGATAGATCGTCCCGACGCGGCGGTCGTTCCGCAGCCCGTTGAGGATCATCGGCACGGCGAAGTTCGCGGTGTTCGGGCGAAGGAGGAGAAGGTTCATCGGAGAGGCCCCAAGCCGAATGGCGAAACCGCATTTTGGCCGACAGCGATCATCGAGATTCGAGGCGCGCGCGTCCTTCCGCCTTACGGGGAGGCGGCGATTTTCTGCGTCGTCCGAAAGTGAAGTTTGGCGACCTCTCCAAGATGCTCCGCTCCATGTTTACGGACGAACTCTCGTCCCGCAGCGATCACGAGGTCGGAGGCGCCCTTGGGGAACTCGATTTCCCAGCGTTTCCCCATGCGCCGCAGAGCGAGGATGAACTCGGCGCGCGCGACGATGGAGGCGGCGGCGACGACGAGGTCTTCCTCGGCTTTATGCCGCTGTTCGAGCTCGATCTTGCGGCCGCGCGCCATGAGGGCGCGGAGCACGGTTTCCTTCTTGCCGAACTGGTCGGAGATCGCGCGGGCGCACACTGCGCCGGTCTCTTTCGGATCGACCTGTTCGAGGACGTTCTCGATCGCGCGGGCATGGCCCCAGCCGAGGATTCGATTCACGCTCCCCATGGCGCGGTGCATGCGGTTGTAGGCGGACGGCCCGATCGGGATGGTGGCCGCCGCGCTTCCGGACGTCTTGCGGATCGCGCGGTCGAGTTCCAGCGCGCGCGCGTCGGAGGAGATGTTTTTCGAGTCTTTGACGCCCGCCTCGCGAAACGCCCGAATCGCTTCGGAGGTGGCGAAGACCGCGCTGACGACCATCGGGCCGAAGAAATCTCCTTTGCCGCTCTCGTCCACTCCCATGTGAGGTTCGTACGCGCGCGGATGGAGATGTTCCTCGTAGCCGAGGCGCGCTTCGCCGAGCACCTCGGGCTCCAGGAAAAATTGGACGAAATCCCGAGTGCCCTTGCCCTGCACGACGAGTTTTCCGCTGTGATAAAACACGACCGTCAACCCCTCTTTGCGTCCCGCGAAACGCGCGTGCGGAGTGGGGTGCGGGAGAAACCCGTCTCGATCCAATCGCCGCTCGACGAGATGCGCTTGGGCCTCCGCGAGTTTGATGGTATAGCAGGCGAGAGGCTTCATGCTCGATGGGAAGAGAACCGCTTGAGACTGCTTTGGAATCGCCGGTCCTTCAATCCGCATTTTCGCGTCCATTGCTCGATTGGTACGCAGCCAATCGTCGGAAGCTGCCGTGGCGGGACGGGAAAGATCCGTATGCGGTATTCGTGTCCGAAGTGATGCTTCAACAGACGCAGGTGCGCGCCGTGCTTCCGTACTACGCGCGCTGGATGCGCCGGTTTCCGACTGTGGAGGCGCTGGCGCGCGCGAGCGAGGAGGAGGTGCTCAAGGAGTGGGAGGGGCTGGGTTATTACCGTCGCGCGCGCCTGCTCCACGCGGCGGCGAGGATGGTGGCGAGCGAGTTCGGCGGGCGTTTCCCCTCCGATCCCGAGGAGATCGCGTCGCTACCGGGGGTCGGCCCCTATACGCTCGCCGCCGTCGCGAGCATCGCGTTCGGGAAGGCGCTGGCGGCGGTGGACGGCAACGTCATCCGCGTGGTGACGCGGTGGTTTGGAATCCGCGGAGTGCCTTCCCGTCGGCCGGCGCGCCCGAAGATTCTCGAGGCCGTCCAACGCCTCCTCCCGTCCGAGGCGCCGGGCGATTTCAATCAGGCAGTGATGGAGCTGGGGGCGACGGTCTGTCTGCCGCGTCGTCCCTGCTGTCTCCTGTGCCCGATCCGCAAGGGGTGCGTTGCCTCCACGAAAGGAATTCAGAGCGAACTCCCCGAAGCCGCGCCTTCGAAAGCGGCGGTGCGCCAGTTCGAGTACGCGGGGCTCGTGATGCGCGAAGGGAAAGTCCTCCTTTGCCGGCGCGGCGACGGCGGGCGGATGGAGCGGCTTTGGCAGTTTCCGTCGGTGATTCTCGCGAAGGAGTCGAAGCGGTGGACCGGACGATGGAAGGCGCGCTACGGCGAGATGAAAGGCGCCGAGCTTCTCGCAGTTCTCAACTATTCGGTGACCCACTATCGGATCCGCCTCGAGATCTATCGGATCGAAGGCTTCCAGCGCTACAAGCTGCCGTCCGCGCGCTGGACGCCGATCGCTGAAGCGCCGAAGCTCGCTTTCACCGCCGCGCACCGCAAACTCGCCGACCGTTTTCTCGTCCTGACGTAGACCCGCTTCGTTCTACAGGTGGAAATCGCCGGCGGCCTCGGGCTGGTAGAGGACTTTTTCGATGCGGAGCCGACGGATCCCGGAAGGCACCGTCCATTCCACGACGTCGCCCTTCGCATAGCCCAAAATTGAAGTGCCCACGGGGGCGAGAACCGAGATGCGGCCCGTGTCAATGTCCGCATCCTTCGGGAAGACTAGGACGTAAGTCATCTTTTCATTGGTCTCCATGTCGCGCAGAACCACCTTCGAGTTCATCGTGACGGTGTCGGGCGGAATCTCCTTCGAAGAAACGATCTGCGCCTTCTTCATTTCCTCGGCCAGCGCGTCCAGATCCTTCCGGTCGCGACGGCCGAAGTCTCCCGCGACGCCGAGAAGCTCCATGAGTCGCGTCTTGTCGAACTCGGTGATGAAAATATTTCGATGGCTCACGATCAAGTTCCGTTGAGTGAAGGGGATGAAGTGCCTAGAATTCGAGGAAAAGTCAAGCGAACAGGGATTTTTGAGGCGGAGCGCACGTGAGCGAAGGACGCAGATCGACCCAAATCCACGGATCAGCTCGATTTTCAGAGAGCACCCCTCCTCATCATCCATGGAGGATCGGAGGGGTGGGTTGTGTCGAGATTCCAGACTCCTCAGACGAAGGGTGCGACGGCTCGGCCGGCGGCCTCGCCCTCCCTTTCCCCCGTCCGTGCTTGGGAAAAATCCGCTTGGTCGCGAAGCGAGGGAGGGCGCCGCCGGCGGCGGCGCCGCGGCCGCGGCTTGAGTCCGAAATGTGGCGAGGGCGCCGCCTGTTCCTCGACCGAGGATGGACTCCTCCACGCCTGACGCGGGGATTTGGGGATCGAGAATCCGGCTTGCGTCCAAATCCACGGATAAGCTCCATTTTCAGAGATCTCCCTTCATCATCATCCATCGAGGATCGGAGGGGTGGGTCGTGTCGAGATTCCAGACTCCT
>JABWAM010000022.1 GCA_013360985.1 Verrucomicrobiia bacterium
CTTTGCCCGCGCGTCGCGTCCGCGCGATTGGCGCGCCCGCAACGGACATGGCGCGCGCGTCGGCGAGCAGTTCGATCCCTTGGAACGCGTGGGGATCTATGTCCCCGGCGGTCAAGCGCCGCTGGTCAGCACGGTGTTCATGACCGCCGCGATCGCGCGCGCGGCGGGCGTCAGGGAAATTGTCGCCTGCACGCCGCCGCCCGTCGCGCCGGCGATCTTGTGGGCGCTGCGCGTGTGCGGGGTGCGCGAGGTTTACCGTGTGGGAGGCGCTCAAGCGATCGCGGCGATGGCATTCGGTACGCGCGCGATCCGTCCCGTGGACAAGGTGTTCGGCCCCGGTAACGCCTGGGTGACCGAGGCGAAACGGCAGGTCTTCGGGATCGTTGGCGTGGATTTGCTCGCGGGGCCGAGCGAACTCATGATCCTCGCGGACGCGACGGCGAATCCCGTGTGGGCCGCCGCGGATCTTCTCGCGCAGGCGGAGCATGGCACGGGGAGGGAACGAATTTTTTGCGTCGGCAGCTCGCCGTCGATGCTCCGCGCGATTCGCGTCGCGGCGGAGGAGGGCGCGCGCGCTTGGCCCGCGAACGCCGGTCTTCGCGAGGTGTTGGCGCGACGGGCCGCCTGGATCCTCGCGCGCACCCCCGCGGCGATGGCGTACGCGGCGAATCGGATCGCTCCCGAACATCTTCAGATCATGACGCGCGGCTCCGAAGGGCTGCTGCGCCGAATTCGCGCGGCGGGCGGAGCGTTTCTCGGAAACTGGACGCCGACCGTCTTGGGGGATTTCGTGGCGGGGCCGAGCCACACCCTGCCGACCGGCGGCGCGGGGCGCAGTTTCTCGGGGCTGCGCACGGCCGATTTTTTACGGCGCACGAGCATCGTTCGCTACGACCGCCGCGCGCTGCGGTTCGCCGCCGAGGGTGTGCGGGCCTTCTCCCAGGCCGAGGGCCTCCCCGCCCACGGCGCCTCCCTCGATCTCCGACTTTCATGAAAACGCACTCTTGGTTTGCCGCGGCGATCTCGATGCTCCTTGCGCTGACGGCGCGGGCGGACCTCACTTTGGTGCAAGAGATCGAGGACTATACCGGCGATACGCAAGGCGCCAAGGAGCAGATCACTCTCTACGTAAGCGGTCCGCGTCTGCGCCTCGACAAGGGGCAGACGATCAGCAGCATCATGCTCAACGATCGGAAGATGACCTACTCGATCCTTCACGAAACGCGCCAGTACGTGCAGATGTCTCACGAGCTTTTCAAAGGGTTGGGCCAAGCGCTCGGCACGGCGGCGAACGCCGCCGCGCAACTGAGCGAGAGCCTTCGCATCGAGCCCACCGATCAGCAAGAAACGATGGGAGGATATCCCTGCCGCCTCGTGCGCGTGCGCGACGCGACCGGCGCGCTCACCGAGCTTTGGGTGACCCGCGACGCCGCGGAGCTCGACGCGATCCTCGGCGAGTTCAAGAGCCTCATGGAGTTCGGTTTGCCCGCGGCCGGCGCGATGCTTGACAAACATCCTGAACTGAAAGGCGTCCCGATGCGCGTGACGGAGTACGAGGGCGCGCGCGTGGCGCGCCGGTCGACTGTGATGCGGTTCGACCGCGCCAAGATTGCCCCGGCGGTCTTCGAAATTCCGCCGGGTTACGAGGAGATCAAGATGCCGGCGCTGCCGACGCCAGGCGGAAAGATCGCGCCCCCTTCAAGTCGACCGTAAGAGAGAGTGGGCCTCTCGCGCGGAGAGACGTCGAATTTTCAGGCGCCCTCTCCAACGGCGGGCGACGCCACTGCGATCTTCCTGGGAACAGAGGTTTGCTGCTGGAAATCCAAGGCGGCGGCCGCCAGGCTGCTTCGACTTTTTATGACGCGATCTCGCCTCCTTTGGTTGGGCGCTTTCGCCGGAGCGCTGGCCTTCGGTTATTCTTCATCGGCGCGCGCGCAGGGCGCCGCCGATCCTCCGCGCAACCTTCTCTGGGACGGCGGATTCGATACGGGGTTCGGGAACGGGTTTTGGACGGTGCTCGGAAAAAACCTCGGTCCGAGCTTGCGCGCGATGTGGGTGGACGGCGCAATTCGTCTTCAACTCCCGATCGGTTCGCGCTGCGTGAAGATCGAGGACGGGACCTGGAGCCTCGGCGCGTGGGTGAAGCGCGTGTCGAATACCGGGGAGGCGGAAGTCCGCCTCGAGTTGACCAATCGGAACAGTCTGAAGGAGACCCAATCGAACGCCTACGCCAAGAAGTTTGCTGTGCCGACGGGCGAAGGCTGGCATCGCGTCGGCTGGAGTTTCGAGGTGAAAGGCTCGTTGCGCCCGCTCTATCACGTCGAGGTGTCGGGCGGGGAGGGGGTCTGGGTGGACCGGGTGAGCCTGACGCCGGGGCCGATGCCCGACAATCCGCGCGCGGCCGCCGATCTCGAGGCGGGGTTCGACGTCGGCGAAGAGACGCGCATCTACGTGGATGGCGAAGAGCGGACGGTGGACCTTGTCGTCGCCAACCACGGTCCGGCGGCGAAAGCGCGCGTGCATTGGGAGGTTTACGATCATTTCGAGGACCTCGTGAAAGAGGGGGTTGTGGAGGAGGAGTTCCCCGGTGATACGGCGACGCGAAAACGGCTTCCGCTGAAAGACCTTTCCTGGGGCGGCTACCGCCTCGCGTCGCGCATCGAGGGGAATCCCGTTCTCGCCGACGCGCTCGTCGCGTTTCTCCCGAAGCTGGATGCGAAGGCGCTTCCCTGGCTCGGCGCGGACGCGAATTTCATCGGAGCGGCGAAGGATTTTACCCCGCGGTTCATGACGCGCCTCGGGATGAACACGATCAACGCCCTGAGTTGTTCCTCGGGACTCGCGCGATGGAAAGTCGTTAATCCCGAGCCGGACGTCTTCAAGTGGCAGGATGCTTCGCTCGATGCCGCGCACGCGGCGGGCATGGAGGTGGTCGCCTACCTCCAAGGTTTCGCGCAGACGCCCGAGTGGGCCAGGAAATGGGTGAAGGGCGCGTTTCGCAAGGGGTTCACGATCACCGACGAAAAGGCGTTCACTGAGGCGTACTGCGGTTACGTGAAGCGGGTGATCGAGCATTACGGAGATCGGATCGGGACGATCGTTTTCGACGACGAATGCTGCTACATCTTCGAGTCGCCGAAAGAGATCGCGCAACTGGTGCGCATCTATCGGGCGCTGCGTCAGGCGGCGCGCGAAGCGGCGGCGGCGAAGAAGATCCCTCTGATCACGGGCACCTGCGGCGGACCGCCCGAATGGATGCAGCTCTTCTTCGATCAACTGGCGCCGGAGGATTTGGACGTGATCGTGATGAATTCTAATTCGCGGCCCTTTTGGCCTGCGGAATTCATTCATCAGGCGCGCGCGCGAAAGCTTTTCCCCGCGATGTATCGTACGGCGGGCGTGGGACAGACCAGCCGCGTGCGAAAGACCTCTCTGCCGCTCGACCGCGCGGGTTCCGTGGGCGCGCCGATGGGGTTGTTCGTTTGGCAGGCCATGCTCCACGCCTGGCTGAATCGCCCTTACGGAACCGAGGACCCGAAGGATGGTTTGCTGGTGAACTTCGGCTATTACGATCTGCGTCTGCTTCAGCAGAGCGCGTACATGCCGATCTCGGGTAAGACGGGCGTCGAGTTCGACAACTCGCCGACGCTCGGCATGCAGGCGATCGCGATGATGAAATACCATCTTCAAGGGATGCGCCCCGTGCGCGATCCCGCGTCCGCGGTCACGACGAAAGGGTTGCCCACCGCGAATCCGCAAATCATGGCGTATCCGTTTCGCTCCGAGAAACGGGCTGCCATCGTTTTGATCACCGAGCAGAACGAGGGCGGCGTGCTCAGTCAAAAATGGCGGTTCGAGGGCGCGAACCTTCGCGATCTTCGGCCGACGGATGTCTTTGGGCATCCGATTCCGATCGCCGCCGACGGCGCGATCGTTGCACGCGAGTTGCCCGTGTATCTGGCGACGACGCCCGAGGCGTTGCCTGCGGCGTTGGCGTCTCTTCGCGATCTGCGTTCTCAACCGTTGGCCGATGAAAAACGCAAGGAGTACCGGGTGGGGGCTTACCATCTTGAGGTGGATCCGGATCTTCCGGGACTGTTCGTGCTCTCGCGCGTCAAGGACGGCAAAAAGACAGTGCTTCTCGATCGTTTCCTTTCCAAGCTGTCGTTGACCAATCCGAAGATCGCCGTCCAGGAGACGCGCCTCGGCGTGAACGTGCGGATTGGTTTCGCGGAACGTTATCGCGATCTCGCGCTGAATCTCGGCGAGGACGGGTGCCGGATCCTTTTCACCTGGGAAAACAACCAGGAGCAGGTGATCAAGAACACCGTGAGTTTCCGGGTCGGTATGGAGGGATCGGGCAAAAACGTCGTCATCCAGGAGGGACGCGAGGTGCGCGCGGGAACGCTGCGCGCCGATTACGGCGCGCTCTTCCCGCCTGCCGACGGGAAGACGCCTCCACCGCTTCCGCTTCCCGAACACGGCGCGCGCGTGGCGATTGAGGACTTCGCGACCTTGACCCTGCCGCCCGCTTCAGGAAAAGGATTCGCGCCGAAGGGCGGACTCCGTTGGAAGACGCGCGACGGCGAGGCGTTGATCGAGTCCGACTATACGCTGCAGCCCTACTCGGGCGGCGGCCGACGGGGACTCCAGACCATCGAGCTCAAGGTCCTTGTCGAATAGCGCGCAGCGTTCGCGCACGCCCTTGCGTCGCCGAAACGCCTCTGACCCGGTTTCGCGGACGAACGCTTCGCTCCGGGTTGGAAAATTTTGGGCGGGTTCGGCGCCTCCGGTCCGGCGCGCGCCTCGGGGTCAAACGGAAGGGAATAGGCCTTCGAGCATGGAGAGCGTCTGCTCCACGAGTTGGCGACCGCCTTCGGGGCCGACCTGGGAGCTTGCGGGATTCACGCCGTAGCCGCCGCCCTTGATGGCGCGCTCCGAGGGGAGATAGCCCTGATTGCCCGCGAGCTGGAGGACCGCGGTTTGGGCCGCAGGACTGCGCGCCTTGATCTGCAACGCGTAGTCGAGGAAGAGTTCGAACGGGTTGGTCGCCAGCGCGAAATCGCCGATCCGGACGGCATGAAGTTCCGCCGGGACCGGCGGGGCGACGATCTTCCCGTCGTAAAGATCGAGAACCCTTTGCAACTTTCGCCCGAACCATATGCCTCCGCGTTCTTCCTTGGCGCGGGATCGCTCGATTTCCGCGGCCGCCCAGTCGCGGTCCGCCTTGCTCACCGCGCGCGGCGCGAGATCGATCTTCCGAATGGCATGGGCGAGATGCGGCTCCAGCGGCGCGGCGGCGGCGAGCCCTTCGACGGCGAGCGCGACGGCTTCGCCCACGCGTCGGGCGATTTCCTGCCGTTCCGACAGACCGCGGCGCGCGCGCATCTCCGCCTCCAGCTTGTCGTAAAGCAGAACATGCGGCGAGAGATCTCCGGCGGCTGCGCAGAAGGGCAGGATCGAGAGGTCTTCGCCGTAACGCCGCCTCAGGTCGAGGCGGACTTCATGCCAGTAGTCCGCGGAGATCTGCATGTTCGTCTCGGAAACTTGCGAAGGACAGGGGATCGCGAGGGCGATGCCCGCGAGGCGTCCATCCTTTTCCTTGGCGAAGAGCAGGTCCACGCTGTGGTCTTCGCCGCCGCCAAAGCCTAGGAAATCTTCGCGGTGGGTTTTTCCGTACATCCGGCGGCTTCCGTCGGCGTACTCGGCGTAGCGATGATGCCCGACCACGGCGCGGCCGAAAGCGCGAAAGATCGCGCGCGGTCGCCGGTTTTCCCACGCCTCGATCACCGCGGCGCCCGCGCGCTCGGCGACCCATTGCTCGCCCTCCGCGGCGCTCATCGCCTCGCCTTCCGCGGGTTCATAGAGACCCTCGGTGAGAAGCAGGGAGCTGTGCGTGTGCGTCGCGAGGAGAACGATCTGCTCCGCGGGGAGATCCCGCAGCCGTGACGCGATCGTTTCGCGGACGCGGCGAATCAGAGAATCGGGAGGCGAGACGACATCCAGCGAAACGAGCGCCGCAGCATGCGAAGGATCGCCGTCGTCGAAGACCCATGCCGTGACCGTAATGGGGTCGAGCGTCGAATGCGCGATGCGCCGGTATTTCTGTCCCTGGAGCTGGACTGGCCGATCCGGCGTGAGATCGCGCGTCGCCCAACCAATCGTGATCATCTTCCCGCGTGTTTTAACTCAACAGCTTCTGCGCGTCCGAAGTCGCGCCCAGCGGTTTGTATTTGAGGATCATCCGATTCGGATACACTTCGGCTTGGACCCATCCGGGACGAAACTCGTCGAGAACGAAACCGCCGCCTTTTTCGATCCATTGCTGCAGGGGCGCCTCCCCCTCCTTGATGCGCATCAGGTTGTAGCAGGTCGCGGGCATCATCACCTCGTGAATATCGAGGTCATTCCAGCCGCGGATGCCGTTGTGAAAGTGGCCGGAATACATCGCGAAGAGGCGCGCCTGATGTTTCTTGAGCAGGTCTTCGAACGCTTCGCGCCCTTCCTTGACGTACCAGGCGCGGTCTGGAGGGAGATTTTTGTGAAAGACGACGTGCGACGCCAGGATCACGTTTTTTCCGCTTCCCGGCGCTTCGGCGATCATCTTGTCCATCCATGCGATCTGCGCGGGGGTGATCGTCCCGTCATGCTTCGGGTTCGGTTGGGCGTCGTGAAACGCGATGACGCGGAGGAGGTCCTGATGATCGTACACGGTGTCCGTTTCCTTTTGGATGTGCTGCGTGAACATCTCGACGGGATCGTGATTTCCGGGCACGCAAATCAGAGGTTTCTCCATCTTTTTGGCGATCGCCAGCCAGGTCGGATAATGCTGCTGATTTTCGGGAACCTCCCCCGAGTCCACTAGGTCGCCGAGGAAGAGGACGAACGCGGGATTGTAGGCCTTGATTTCGTCCGTCGCCTGTTCCCATTGGCGCATAAACTTCGCGGTTTTCTTGTTGCTGCCGATATGGGAGTCGGAGGCCATCGCGAACGTGAAGAGCGGCGCTTTCTGCGAAGCGGGCGGCGCGGAGACCGGTGCCGTGCCGGGAGGCGCTTCCGTTGAGGCGGGCGGCGTTGCGGAGGGATCTTGCGCCCGCGCGAAACGGCCGCCGAGCAGCGTCAGCATCGCCGCGGCGCCCGACCCGTGGAGAAAGCGCCTTCGCGAAAGAGGAGATTTCGGTTCGGAAGATTCAAGGGAGCGATTCACACCGCGAACTCTAGCCCGGAAATTTCGCGTCCCCAAGATGAAATCTGAGCCGGAACCATGCCGTTGCATCCCGCCGGAACTTCTCATCCTGCCCTGCGGGGCGAGGGAAGCTCACCGTGGGGATCTCTTCGCGGAAGGGTGCGTGCGGATGTGAACCCTGCCGGGCGGCGATCTTCGCCGCCCTTTCCGAGCAGACGGCGCCCTGCTCCGAAAGGGGTTTGGAGTCGCCCCAAATCCCCGCGTAAGAAACGAGAGAGTCCATTCTTGGTTGAGGAACATGAGACGCCCGCGCGACATTTTGGTCTCACACCGTTGCCGCGGCGCCGCTGTCGGCGGCGCCCCACCTCGTTTCGCGACCGAGCGGATTTTCCTCAAGCACGGAATGCGGAAAGGTAGGGCGAGGCCGCCGGCCGAGCCGCCGCACCCCTCTTGTGGGGAGTCGGAAATCTCGATACAACCCACCCCTCCGATCCTCAATGGATAATGATGAGGGTTGCTCTCTGAAAATTGAGTTGATCCGTGGATTTGGGAGTCGCCGCGCGAAGGGCGCCCTCCAGTTCAGAGAGGCATTGCGCCAACAGAATCGTTCCGGCTCAGGCCGCGGAGGATTTTGGTTCCAATTTCAACACGAGGACGCGGAAGGGTTCGCCCATCATATCGGGATGGCTCAAGGTGTTGAACTGGCGCGCTTCCTCCGCGTCGAGGGTCCACGGATCAGCGGCGAACGCGTGGGAAAGCCAACGCCCTTGTTGGAGGAACTCCTCGATTTCGAGCCCTCGGAGCATCGCCTCCCGAAGCACCGACGTCCACCGGACATGCGCGGTGAGGTCTTGATCGCCGGGGTTTGCGAGCAAGCGGTCGCTCCGACGGTGTCCGCGGTAGGCGCGCGCCGTGCCGTGCGGGCGGGGAACCGCGAAGTATTCTTCATCTGTCCATCCGTAGTCGAACAGCACGATTCTGCCTTTCTCCAACGCGGCGGCGGCGTCCTCCATCCACGCGGCAACGGACGGTCGCGTTTCCCAACGTCCCCGCCATCCCTGCGGCGCCGCGTCGATGGCCGCGTCGGCTTCGGAAATCGGCTGCCAAACCAACGCCCCCTGGCTCAGCCCGACTCCCATTTCCCGCGTCCGCGTCGCGCGCTCGAAGACGCGGAACGGCAGGCTATCGAGGAGTTCGTTCGCGACGATGACGCCGCGGACCTTTCCGAGCGCCTCCGCGTCGCGCGCCCAGCGCACCTTGCCGGAGGCGGCCAGCTTCCGCCTCTGCATCTCCTCGATCTTCGCGATGGGCTCGACGATGGCGTAACGCGTCGCGGCGAAACAAGGGGGTGCGTCCCGTTCCAGCATGGTGAGGAGATCGTTCGCGAGCTGGCCGTCGTGCGCGCCCCACTCGACCAGGTCGAATGCCGCGGGCGCGCCCGCCGCGTTCCACCAGCGCGCGATCCGCCGCGCGAGGAGGCGTCCGAAGATCGATCCCACCGAGACCGCCGTAAAAAAATCTCCGCGCGCGCCGATGCGCACGACGCTGTTCGCCGTCGCGTAGTAGCCGTATTCGGGGTGATACAGCGCCAGCCCCATAAATCGCTCGAACGAGACCGGCCCGCGTTTGCCGATCTCGGTCCGGATGATTTCCTCCAGCGGATTCACGGCGCTCCGGAGCCTGCGCCCGATCCGTTTCGCGAATCAAGAAAATGGTCGCCGCCGCCGTATTTTTTCTTTGCTGCGCGACGCGTTTCAGCCCAGATTGCGCGCATGTCGTCCGCGTACCAGGTGCTGGCCCGCAAATATCGCCCCCAGCAGTTCGCTGAGGTCGTCGGACAGCCGCACATCGTGCGCACGCTGGGAAACGCAATCGCGCGCCAACGCATCGCGCACGCTTATCTCTTTGTCGGCCCGCGCGGCACGGGCAAAACCACCCTCGCGCGCATCTTCGCCAAAGCGTTGAACTGCGCGAAGGCGAAGGCGCCCACCGCCGAGCCGTGCGGCGCCTGCGACAACTGCGCGGAGATCGCCGCCGGCAGTTCGCTCGACGTGTTGGAAATTGACGGGGCCTCGAACAACGGCGTCGAGCAGGTGCGCGAACTGCGCGAGACCGTTCGCTACGCCCCCGGCAAGGCGCGCTTCAAGATTATCTATATCGACGAAGTGCACATGCTCTCTGTGCCCGCCTTCAACGCGCTCCTGAAGACCTTGGAGGAGCCTCCGCCCCACGTGAAGTTTCTCTTCGCGACGACCGATCCGCAGAAGATCCCTCTCACGATCCTTTCCCGCTGCCAGCGTTTCGATCTCCGCCGCATCCCGAGCGACCTCATCGTCAAACACCTCCGCGGCATCGCCAAGGCCGAGAAGGTCGAGGTCTCGGACGACGCCCTGCTCGCGATCGCGCGCGGCGCCAATGGCGGCATGCGCGACGCCCAATCCGCGCTCGATCAGCTCATCGCGTTTTGCGGAAACAAGATCGAGGAGCGCGACGTCCTCACCATCTTCGGTTTGGCGCCGCGCGAGCAGGTGAAGAACCTCGCCCGGAGCCTTCTCGACGCCCGCCGCGCCGAGGCGATCGCGACCATTGCGAGCCTTGCGGAGGAAGGTCGCGATCTCGCGCGCCTCTTGGACGAACTGCTGGATCGTTTTCGCGCGCTGCTGATCCTCCTCACCGGGGCGAGTCCGTCGGAGCTTACCGAGGAAGAGCTTGCCGACCTTCGCGAGGAAGCCGCCCGACTCCAACGCGGCCGCGCCCTGCGCATCCTCGAGATCCTCAGCGCGGCGCAAAATCAGATGCGCCACGCGCTCTCGAAACGGATTCACCTCGAAATCGCCCTGCTGACCGCCATCGAAACCCAAAACGAAATCGCCCTCGAAGAAGTGATCGCCCGCCTCCGAGGCGCCGTCCCTCCCTCGTCTCGAAGCGCGCATGCCGCGCCGGCGACTCCCTCTTCCGATCCGCCGGTCGCCGCCCTTCGCGAAGCCGCGTCCGGGGCGTCGGAGCCGGCGATTGCGGCGCCGCTTCCCGAAATGACCGCGCTTTGGACGGAGCTCCGCGAGGCGGCGGGCCGAAGCGTGCCGATGCTCAAGAGCGCGCTCGCGCAAGCGCGGCCGCTCTCCCTCTCCGGGGACACCCTCGTCGTGGGTTTCGATCGAACCATGGAGTTCGAGAAGGACCTGGCCGATACGCCGAAAAACCGGGAGACGCTCGTGGCGCGGCTTCGCGAAATCACCCGTCGCCCTTTCAATCTCCGCATCGTTTTTGCGGACGATCCCGATCTTCCCGTCGGTGGAGGCTCCGGCGCATCGAAGAAAGCCGCTTCTTCGGAGACGCAGCCCGAAGCGAAAGAGACGTTCGACCACGATCCGCACATCCGCAAGGCCCTCGATCTTTTCAAAGGCGAGGTCGTGAAGGTCAAGCGCCCCGCGGCGAAGTAGCCAGCGCTTGGCCGCGCCCCCTTTCGCGCCTCCGCGTTCCTCCGCGTCCCTTCGCGAGGAGGCCTCTCTTGGGGGTGTGAAAAATCGGGTTAGAACCCGACATTTTTCAGCAATTGCCTCATCCGCGCGCGATAGCCGTGTTCGGCGCGAACGCGCGCCGCCCCCGCGCGCGCGAGATCCCCGCGCGCGCGGTCGTCCCGGAGCAGTTGGAGGAGGATCTCTTCGAGTTCCTCGCCCGTTCGATAGGCCCTGACTTCGTGTCCAATCGCGAAATGGGATTCGAGATCGGATTTCCAGTCGCACACCTGCGCCGCGCCGCACGCCGGCGTCTCGAAGGCCCGCGGGTTGAGGCCGCTTTCGTAATAGCCGAACCAGGAATGCAGGTTGATCGCCACTTTCGTGGCCGACAGGATGCGCGCCATCTCTTCGGGGCTGAAGAATCCGTCCTCGACGCAGCTCCACAGGCGATCGCGCGGCGTCAGGTGTTTCCGCCAGGGGCCCCAGATGCGAAGCGGCACCTTGCGTGAAAGCTGAGAAAGAATTCCCTGACGCACCGGCCCCCAATCACCGAGGAAGCAGACCTCGCTTGCCAGACGCGTCCGCTCGCTTTCGGAAAGCTCGACCGGACGATGCACTGGCTCGAATGCCGCATGTGGGAGATGCGCCGCGCGCACCCCCGACGCGGCATGCCGCCGCGCCGAGCGCGCGCAGTTCGAGAAAAAAAACTCATACGGCCGCGCGATCTCCGCTCCGCGATCGAACTGGAAGGGATCGTTGAGCCACCAGCAGACCGTACGAATCTCCGCTCCGCGAAACGCCGCGACCGTTTCAGGATAGAGATCGAAGCCGAAGATCGCGAGGAAAAGGTCCGGTCGAAAATCGAGCACGGCCCGGCGGATGCGCAGGTTCAGCCGCCTCTTTTCGAAGGCGCGGTCGCCTCGCAGTTTCGCCAAGGGACGCAAGAAGAGCTTTTCGCCGAGCGCGAGCGTTCCCGCGTCCAGGAAAAGCGTCTCATGACCCATCGCGCGAAAGGTCTCCGCGCAATAGCGTCCCATCGGGACGGTCTTCAGATGGCCGGGGGCGCAGATCGCGATCCGCATGCGTGGGATTGAACCGTGAACCGTCCGCCGCGAAAAGGGGGAAATCTCCGTCCGCGCGAGCGCTCATCCGTCGCTCGCGCCGAATCGCAGTTTTCGATGTTCAATCCCCGCTCATCTCGCCACACTTGTTTCCATGTTCATCCATCGTTTGCGCGTGACGTATCGGGACGTGACCGCGGGAGATCACGTGTATCATTCGCGCTATCTCGATTGGCTGGAAGCAGCGCGCAACGAAGCCTTGCGCGAGATGGGTTGCCCTCCGCGGACGCTTCAGGATCGCGGGATCCTTCTCCCTGTCGTGGAGAGCGCGATGAAGCATCGCGGGATGGCTCGTTTTGATGATGAGGTGGAGATTCACACCTCGATCGCCCGTCTGGGCGGCGCTTCGGCGATCTTCGCGTATCGCGTATTTCGCGGAACGGAACTCCTCCTCGAAGCGAGCACGCGCCTCGCCGTTGCCGACCTTGACGGACAACCTGTTCGGATGCCGCATGATCTCCGGGAAGGCCTGGCGCGACATCTCGCGGCGCCGGCGCCCTGACTCTCGCATCCGCGCGCGACGCATGAGCCGTGTCGGGCGGGATGCGCGGATGCCTCCGCCGTTGAGAAGCGCGTCGCGCTTCAGCGCAGATAGATCGGATTCGAATAGGCGCGGCGGGCGTCGGACGCCGTCGCTTCGACTCGGACATACGCGCGAACGCGGCGCGGCAGGGCGACGCGGCGTTCCCAGAAGGGGCGATTTCGCGCGTCGAACTCCATCAGGAGGCGTCCATCGGCGATCACGCGGATGGAGCGCAGTCCTTCGGAGTCTACCGCGGTGATCCTGAGGCCGTTTTGGCGATCCGCTGCCGAGGCATCCATTCCCATCCCCGCGCGCCCGAGAGTCGTCTGGAGCAGCGGGCCGTCGGAGAGGAAGCTGCGCCCGGCGCGAATCGCAGCCAGGACGTCGCGTTCGGCGCAGCGAGAGGCGAAGACGCCGTTCCACACGATGCCGATGCTGTGCGGGGCGTGGGCGTCGGTGTTGCCCAGGGCGTGGACCTTGCGCCCTTTGCGGAGCAGGCCGTCCCACAAGATGCGCGCCGAAGCGTCCGTGAAATCGAAGGCGTTGATGACATTGCTGGCGCCGTTGCAGACTTCCATGAGGAACGGAGATGGCAACTTCTCGAGAATTTTCCAGGCTTCTTTCGGATAGATGCGGGTCGGCCACCAGCCGGTGGGGTGCGGGACGAACCACGTGGCGCCGAGCCGCTGAAGCTCCGCGCAATCGGCGAGGAAATCCATTTGAGGCGCATAGGCGCGCCGCAGGCCGAGGATACCGAGGTGATGGAGTTGCGTCCCCGGCTCCTGTCCGACCCAGAGGCCATGTTTGCGGCACTCGGGCGCCTGGGTGATTCCCCAGTGATCGGTCACAAACTGGAAATCGAGTTTTGCGATTTTCACCATCTCGGCGGTCTCGGCGATGGTGCCGATCCCGTCGCTGTGCTGGGTGTGCGAATGGAAATCGCCCCGAAAAAACTTCCAGCGGAAAAGTTTTTTCGAGCGTTCGATTCGAGCGGCCATCGCCTCGGCAACAAGGTGGCACATCCGTAGTGGATAGGCCCATCGTTTCAAGATTGCCTGATCGGGCTTGCGAAAAAGTTGATTCTCGCGCCGTCCCGGCATGAGAGCCGGCCCATCGTTTTTCTTGGAGATTCGCATCGCGCCGGAGCATAGCACCCCTCGCCGACGAGACAAGTTTCCGCCAGGCGGACGAACTTCCGCTTCGCTCGGAAGATCTCTCCCTCGCGGCGCGACGCCAAGAGAGGAACGGTTCCCGGTCCGCTTTCCCCATTCCGAAAACGGCCGGTGGCAGACCGACGCGCTTTCACTCCGCGACTTCGAAGAGGAATCCCTTGAGGTATTCCGTTTCGGGGATTGCCGGCACGACGGGATGATCGGCGGGCTGGCCGTAGCTCTCCACGAGCCGCAGGATCACCCGCGCGTCGAAGGCGGCGTCGAGCGCCACCGCGCGGAATGCCTCCGCCGCGACATGATGCGAACAACAGAAGGTCGCGAGCAGACCGCCCTCCTTGAGGAGGCGCAGCGCCTTGAGATGGATCTCCTTGTAACCGCGCATTGCTTCTGCGAGCTTCGCGCGGGAGCGCGTAAAGGAGGGGGGATCAAGGATCACGAGATCATGGCGCGCGCCCGCGCGCGCCCGCGCGTTGAGGTCGTCGAATACGTTGGCGCAAGTCCACGCGGCGTTCGCGATCCCGTTGCGCGTCGCGTTTCGCTCGCAGGCGGCGATCGCTTCCTTCGAGAGATCGACGCCCTCGACGCGCGTCGCGCCGCCTTTCGCGCACGCGAGGGCGAAGCCGCCGTGATACGTGAAGCTGTCGAGCACGCGTTTCCCTTTCGCCCGCGCCGCCACGCGCCGCCAGTTCTCCGCTTGATCGAGATAACCGCCCGTCTTCTGTCCTTCGAGGAGATCCGCTTCGAATCGCAGGTCGCCCGATTCGATTTCTCTTCGCGTCGCGCCCGTTCCCCACAAAATTTCGCGCCGCATCTCCAGCCCTTCGAACCCGCGTGCGGCGACCTCGTTCCGTTCCACGATCACCTCTGGCGCGAGCAGATCGCGGAGGGCCGCGACCCAAAACTCCCGGCGATCGTCCATCGCGCGCGTCAAGGTCTGAAGAACCACGCCGCCCGCGTACCAATCCACGACGAGTCCGGGCAGAAAATCTCCCTCGGACCACACCAAGCGACAGGCCGAAGGGAGCCGTCCTTCGGCGTCGCGACGTCGCGCGATTGCGCGTTCCAGGCGCGCGCGGAAAAAGGTTTCGTCGAGCGCCGCGCGTTTCCGCGAGAAGATGCGCACCGGGATCTTCGACTTCCCGTTGTAGAACCCGACGCCCACCCACGCGCCGCGCGCGCCGCGCACGGCGATCTCTTTCCCGTCTTCAGGTTTCCCCTCGATCCGCAGGAGGTCGGACGCATAGACCCAGGGGTGCCCCGCCAAAATACGTCCCATGCATCGTTCGACAAGAAAGGCCGTGGCCATGGACGAAGCCTATCCGCGATCCGCATGATCCCGCAACCCGGAGCGAAGCCTCCAAATCCCCGCGTAAGGTGTGGAGGGAGTCCATCCTCGGTCGAGGAACATGCGACGCCCTCGCAACGCTTTGGACTCAAGCCGCTGCCGCGGCGCACCGGCGGCGACGCTCTCCCTCGCTTCGCGACCAAGCGGATTTTTCCCAAGCACGGACGGTGGAAAGGGAGGGCGAGGCCGCCGGCCGAGCCGCCGCATCCCTCTTGTGGGGAGTCTGAAATCTCGACACGACCCACCCCTCCGATCCTCCATGGATGATGAGGAGGGTTGCTCTCTGAAAATTGAGTTGATCCGTGGATTTGGGAAGCCCTGAGCTTTTTGGGAATTTCTTACCGGGGCGCCGTTGAGGATTCTTCCCTCAATTCCCAGAGCTGAAACTGACGGATCGGATCGCCGTTACGGAAGATTTCCGTTGAATCGAGTTCCCCCAGGCGGCCGGCGAAGCGGCGCAAGAGAGCCTTGTCGCGCGCGAGGAAAATCACGCGGGGATTGATTTGGGCGAAGTCCACTTCCCGAAGATAAAAGTCCCCGCGGCGGGGGGGCGTGTCGTGTGGATCGCGTTCGAGGAGGCGCACGCGTTCCGGGCGCGGATCGCGCAAGAGGTAGCGAATCAGGCTGGCGGACGAATCCTCCGAGAGGAAAAGGGTCGCCTCCGGCCGTTGGTCGAGATGAGGTCGAATGCGCGCGAGGTATTCCCCGTAACCGGTCTGTCCGTAATAGGGGCTGTTTCGGGGAAGCAGAGAGAGGTCGAGCTTGCGGAGCAGGCGAGGTTGATAGACGCAGGCGGAAAGGAGGAGCCCGTAGAGGGTCAACAGCAGAAGCGCGACACGCATGCCGCGCGAGTTCGGGGCGGCGAGCGCGCGGAAGGCTTTGCCGAAACGGAGAGCGAGATGAAGCATCGTACCCGAGGCGCAGAGGGCGACGATGTCCCAAGAAAGATGCGGCAGGCTCGCGCCGAGGAGCCACCCCGCGAGCGTCAACCCCGATACGAAAGGATGCCGCCGAAAATTCGCGGCAGCCGCGATCCAGAGCGGAAGGCCGAGGAGGAGGTAGAAGAGGAGGGCGCGCACGCAGTCCGAGGCGGCCCAGTCGGCGTTACGGAAGATTTGGGCGGGCGCGCCCGAAAAGGAGAGTTGCGAGACCAGCGGAACGGTTAGAGACAAGAGGAGGACGGCCGCGAGAGCGCCGCGGCCTCCTCGGAGGCGCGCGATTCCGGCGAGGAGAAGCAGCCAGGTGGTTTGGAAAATCCAGGGGATCGCCCAGAGCGAAAGCGGCGCGGCGTTCCAGAGTCGGAACCAGGTCCGCGCGAGGTTCGCAAAGAAGTCGCGTTCGTCCGCAAAGGCCGTCAGCCAGCGATTGGCTTCCGCGACGGGGACATCAAGCGGGGTGAGGGCTGCCCAAAGCAGCCGCGCGGCTTGGATCGCGAGAAGGGTGAGGAACAGCAGAAGCGTTGGGTAAGGCTCTCGCGAGGCGTTCCAAGGGTTTGAAGCAGGGATCCGCGCGGGGGACGACGGAAATGGGAGGCGACGTCGCCGCGACTGGATTTGTCTTCCCAAGCCGACGCCGCCCTTCCCCAGCCCCCATCCGAGCAGGGCGGAAAGGGTGACGTCCAAGGGATAATGCACGCCGACATAGACGCGCGAGAAGCCCACGAGTCCGGCGAGAACATAGATCCCTGTGCGCCATCGGGGGAGCGCAGCCGCCAGCATCGCGGCGGCGAGAAAGGCGTTTGCGGTGTGCGAAGAGGGGAGCGACCAGCCGCCGGTCGCGCCGGGGGCGAGCGCGCGGACGTCGGGGAGCGTCGCGGCGGGGG
>JABWAM010000281.1 GCA_013360985.1 Verrucomicrobiia bacterium
CGCGTTGGATTGGGATGTTGTTTTTTCATCCCTGCTGTGTGGCAGGGCAAAACCGCTCAATCCAACACCTTTTTCAAGAACCTGTGGGACGGCTGTGAAATATTTCGACTTTTCGCTCGCTCAAAACGTCATCCCGAACCGCTTCGCCCAAACGCCGAAGCACAAGAGCTTCCAAAACATCGGCGAATGCGGCGCCTTACCGGCGCGCATCGCTTCGAACCGATTCCGCACGACCGCCGCGTGGAAATAATCGGGAAACTGGCTCAAGGCGTCTTCGAGCCGACGGCGAACCTCCGCGGTCGCGGTCTCCTTCATCCACACCGCTTCGGGCGTGACGAACCCCATCTTGTCCGTGCGGTCGAGGACGGGCTGCGGGATGATCTGCGCCATCGCTTTCCGAAGAGGAATTTTAGTCTGGTTTCCTTCGATCTTGAATTCCGCGGGAAACCCCAGCGCCCACTCGACCACGCGATAATCCATGAACGGCACGCGCGCCTCGACGCCGAAGCGCATCGAGTTGCGATCCTCCCAGTGGAGCAGCATCGGCAGACTGTTGCGCACGATCATCGCGCGAGAAAGCTGTTGCACGCGGTCTTCATCGGACCGGGGTCTCGCTTCCACAGCCCACGGCTTTGAAGCGCGCGTCCCGAGGGTGCGCCATCCGGAGGCGGAAAGCCATGGGGGAATCATGGAAGACCCGAGCGCTTTTCGGGTCGCTTCATCGAGCCAAGAGGGCGCGTAGAGCGACATCGCCTGCTTCAAAAAATCCACCCACTCCAAACTGTGGGCGCGACGAAAGTGATCCACGCGGCGCCATGCGGACGGAAGGCGCCCCCGCGCGAGGGCATCAAGCACAAAGGGCGCCGCAAACATTGGATAGCTCGCCAGTTGCTCGTCGCCGCCTTGGCCGTCCAGCATCACCTTCACCCCCGCCGCGCGCGCGGCGCGAAAGACGCAGGACTGCGCAAAGACGCTCGTGCTGGAAAATGGTTCGTCTTGATGCCACACCAGATCCTCGAGATGCGCGAACAAGTCGTCTGCTGACGGGAAAACGGAGACGGAACGCGCCCCCGTTTTTTCCGCGACGCACCGGATGAACGGGCGTTCGTCGAAACGCGGATCGTCGAAACAGCTCGAAAACGTCATTTGGGCGCTCTTCGATTCGCCGCGCAACAGATCGTGCATCAGACAGACGATCGCCGAGGAATCCATGCCGCCAGAGAGGCACGATCCCACCGTCACGTCCGCTCGCAGGCGCAGCCGTACGCTGTCGCGGAGCAGCGCCCCATAAGCTTCGATTCCCTCTCGGCGTCCTCCTTTCCACAGTTGAGGACGCAATGTGTGCCAGCGGCGCACGGATAGGTCGCGCCCAGGCCGCCACCGCGCGAGATCGAGGAGAATGCACTCTCCTCCTTGCAACTGGCGAACATCGCGGAAAAGCGTGGCATGCGTGTGATCGAGCATTCCGTAGGCTAAAAAATCGAACGCCCGCTGCGGCTCAATGCGCCGCGAAACAAAAGGCAGACCGGCCACTTGCTTGATCTCCGACGCCAAAGCGAACCCCTCGGGCGCATTGACCACATAGAGCGGTTTGACCCCGAAACGATCCCGCGCCGCGAAGAGACGGTGCGCGTGCGCGTCATAGAGCGCGAAGGCGAACATCCCGTTGAACTTCTCGAGGCACGCTTCGCTCCAGCACGTCCACGCCGCCAACAACACCTCCGTATCGCTTCGGCTCACGAACCGATATCCGCGCGTCTCGAGTTCCTCGCGAATCTCGAGATAATTGAAAATTTCTCCGTTGAGCACGACCCAGCAGCGGCCATCTCCGTAAGACATCGGCTGCGCCCCAGCCTCCGACAGATCGAGGATGCTCAGGCGCCAATGCTCCAGGCGCAGCGGGCCCGCCGGCGTCTCGAAATCGCGGCGGCCCGTCCCGTCCGGGCCGCGATGAACCGGTGGAAGCAACGCTCCCTTCGTTGGAGGCGCTCCCAGATAGGCGAGGATGCCGCACATGGTCGACTCTTGATTTCGGCGCCTCGATTTTGTCGAAACGGACGGGGAAAATCGTTGGCAGAATGAGGCGTGAATGTCGAGAAGATGTTCGGAAAACGACGGATCGCGCGGACAAGCTTTGGGCGAGAGGCGCCTCCGTCTATTTCGCAAAACCCGAATCGAATCCGCGCGCCGCAAGCGTTGCGAGTCTTCGCTCCAGTTCCCCATTCGGCCCCTGCCCAATCCACCAGTCATGGATCGCCTTGCAGATTGTTCCCCAGGCGTTCTTCGCCGCGAGATCATCCAGGAGCCGTTCAGAGACGCGAAACCAATGCGGTTGATGTCGCCGATTCGGATCCGAAAAAGGTCGAACGAAATTCCCGCTTCCGCTCCGCCCCGATCCATGGCGTCATCCGGTCCATCTTGGAGGGCGCATGCCTCAGTCTCGCCAGGTTCAACGGATGCCGGAATTTTCCGCGATGCTCGGCGATGGACGCGTGAATACGCGGATCGTGCGCCAGATCTCTCGCCAGCTCCCGATCTGCGTGGAATCAAGGTCGTGCGTCAGGCATGCCGCGAACGACTTGCCTTCCGGCCAGCGGATTTTCTCGCGCGATTCGGAAATCCGCGCCCCAAAGGACGTCGTTGATCATCGGGCGATAAAGCGTGGGATCTCGACAGCGCGGACTGTGATGCGCTTCATAATTCCCGATCTCATCGCGATCCGGGCTTACCGATTCTTCCTCTCCATCCAGCGCGCGCAGCATGTCCGGAACGCGATCACTCGCCTCCAAACGCATCAATCCCTCCCTCCGAACCTCTTTCGAGGCCGGCGGGCGTCGTTCGGAGGAACGGCGGCGGAAAACGCCGCCCTACAGGCCGCCATCGGACCGCGCCGCCGCTCGCTCGAAATTCATTGTCCGGCGGCCATCTTGGTCGCCACCCGCTCTCTTCGAAATTGTCGGACGCCCCATATGGTCGCCCGCGCGCACGCGGGCGGGCCTTTCTCTCTGCTCGATTCCTTCTTTCCATCCGCCGACACCCCAAATCCACGGATCAGCTCCATTTTCAGAGAGCAACCCTCATCATCATCCATGGAGGATCGGAGAGGTGGGGCGTGTCGAGATTCCTGACTCCTCACACGAAGGGTGTGACGGCTCGGCCGGCGGCCTCGTCCTCCCTTT
>JABWAM010000282.1 GCA_013360985.1 Verrucomicrobiia bacterium
GGCGCCGCGGCCGCGGTTTGAGTCCAGAATGTTGCGAGGGCGTCGCATGTTCCTCGGCCGAGGATGGACTCCCCCCATGCCTTACGCGGGGATTTGGGGAACAACGCTCGGCTTGACGCGAAGCCAGGGGACGCGCGCGGCGCGGCGCGCGCTTTGACGCGGAATCTTTCGGGGAACGGATGCAGAGAAAACGGAGGGATCCGGTCAAAACCCCGCGCGTCCGCGAGGAGATGGAGGAGGCGTGCATCCGCACGCAACCGTCTCCTTTGTGCATCCTGGGGCATGCCAGGAGCGCAGGAGATGCCGCGAAAACTCGACGGAAACCTGTTTTGATGCCTATTTCGTTTCCTGACTGTAAACCGCGAAGTGTTTCAGCATCGTGCTCAATGCAGAAGCGGCGAATTACCGGCCATGGCGCGGGTCTCGATCCAATATTCTCGTGGCAAGTGCGATCGGGCAGGAGGGATCCACCGGCGAGGGATGTGGACACGGCCGTCCGTCGTCCGTCGGTCCTTCTTTTGACAAGCGCTGAGTTGCATTCAAAACCCGGATTTCCGAGGCTCCGTGATTCATGGTTCGCGTCCGTTACCACGCAACGCAGGAAGTGCTTCCACGGCCCCCCTCACGAGACGGTGGCCGGGCCGCGCAGGGGGCGCTCCGGTTCGCTGAAGAAGAGTGAAGGACCGGTCCATGAGTTCCCGGAAGGGCTCTGCGGCATCCGTCCCGCGTTCACTCCTCACGGAAACCGAATCCCGTGCGGCAATGAACGCCGCCGTCCTGCTGCAGTGCGTTGGCATGCTGTTGATGCTGATGTTCACGAACGGGGTGCTTCTGCTCTATTTCTCGGCCTTGGGTTTCACGGCAGACCGGGTGGTGTTTTACCTCTCGCTTCCTCGCCTGCTGCAGGCGTTTGCGGTGATTCCCAGCGCCTACTACTGCGCCAGTCATGGGAAGAAGCGGATCGGCCACCTCGGGCGCCTCCTCATGGGCGCCGGCGGCGCCTGTTTCGTGCTCGGGGGCCTGGTTTCCGACTGGCAACGTGAAGCCTTCATCGCCTTGGGGGTCGGCCTTTGCGGGGTGGGGGAAGCCATGTTCGCGAGCGGGTGGTTCGCGCTCCTGGACGGGATCGTGCCCCCTGCGATGCGGGGCCGCTTCTTCGGCCGGCTGCGGTTCTGGTGGCAGTCCGTAGGCGTGGCTGTGACGGCGGTCTGCTCGATGGCGCTCAGCGAGCGTTCGCCGATGAGCGCGTTCTACGGGGTGCTTGCGGTCGGGATTCTCGGGGTGCTCATGAGCGGCGCGCTCTACAGCCTGCGCATTCCGGAGGCCGAAGGGGAGGCGGCAACGGAGGGAGACCCAATGCCAACCCTGTTGCGCGTGATGCGGGCGCCGGGTTACCTGCCGTTTTGTGCTTACGTCTTTCTGATCAGCGTCTTTACGGCCACGCTTCCCGCGATCTTCGGGCTGCTGGAACGGAACGCTCTTGGGATGGGGGACCGGACGGTCGTCTGGCTCGGGAATGCGGGGATGCTGGGTTGCGTGCTGGGCTTTTTCCTCGGCGGGCGCGCGGTGGATCGCTGGGGGACCAAGCTGGTCTTTCTCGCGGCCCATTTTGGCTATGCGCTTTCCGTTGGCCTGTTTCTCCTGCGAGACATCATGCCGGTTCCTCTCCCAGCCTACCTTGGCGCGCTGCACTTTGCGTTCGGCGTGGTGTACGCCGGATCGACGATTGCAATTTCCACGGAGATGCTCGCCCTCTTTCCCGCGGAAAACAAACCGCTCGCCAGTTCGGTCTGCTATACCTTTCTCCAGGCGGGCGCCGCGCTGTGCGGGTTGCTCGGCGCAGGACTGCTCCGGAGCGGGATGCTTCGGGAGACCTGGAGACTTGGGAAGCTCGTCCTCTCCGCCTATGATGGGATTCTCCTCATCGCCGCCACGATGGTAGTCCTGCTGACCGTGACACTCGGGCTGGTGCCCTCCGTGATCGGGAAGTCCGACGATCTGCCGTAACGGACGGCGGGATCCGATTCGCGTGTTCCTTGGGGCAAGGAGGAACGCGGATCGGACCGCTGGGTTTGGAGTCAGTCCAGTTTGTCCCCGTGTCCCGGGCGTGAGGACATAAAAAGGGGGGGGCGGTTGTGCGCGGGTGGGCGAGAGGGTCTCCTCCCCCACGAGGCGGATCCCGATGAGGTTCCCCCCACCCAAGACGTGGGGAAGGCGTCACGCGTCCGCGGCGCGCGCGGGCGCCGCGGGATGCGATTCCTCGATCGGCAGGCGGGGAAAGGTCGCCGTGAAGACGCTGCCTTCGGCAGGACGGCTCTCGACTTCGAGACGGCCGTCGTGCGCCTCGGCGATCCATTTCGAGATGGCGAGGCCGAGCCCCGTGCCTTCCGCGCCCCGGGGAGAAGGCGTGCGGGCGCGCGAGAAGCGTTCGAAGAGATGGGGAAGGTTTTCGGGGCGGATCCCCGCGCCGTGATCGCGCACGGCGACGCGACTGCCGCCGGCGTCCGTCGTGACGGCGACTTCGACGGTCTGGCCTGCCGCCGAATGTTTGATTGCGTTGTGGAGGAGGTTGAACACCAGGCTGCCGAGGAGATCGGGGTCGCCGCCGACCAGCGGTTCGCCCGCGGCGTCCTCCACGCGGACGGAGCAGCGAACCCCCGCTGCGCGCGCGAAGGGCATCAGCCGTTCGACGGCCTGCACGGCGACCTCATCGAGGCGCACCGCGCGGGAGCGATCGAGCGGGCGCCCGGCGTCGGCGCGTGCGAGGATGAGGAGGTTCTCAACGGTTTGGGTCAGGCGATCCAGTTCCTCGGAGGCGCTCCGCAGAAACTCGCGGGATTCCTCGGGAGAAGGCGTTTTTTTTCGCAGGATCTCGATTTCTCCGCGGAGGATGGTGAGGGGCGTCTTGAGTTCGTGCGAGGCGTCGGCCACGAAGCGTTGCTGGCTCTGAAAGGCGCGTTCGATCTCGTCGAGGAGACGGTTGAGCGTGAGGGCGAGCCGGCGGAGTTCGTCGTCGCTGTCGGGAACGGGCAGGCGTTCGCCGAGGCGCTGGGCGCCGAGGCGTTGCGCGCCGGCGAGCACGCGGTTGACCGGACGGAAGGCGCGCCCCGCCATCCACCAGCCGCCGAGGGAGGCGAGGAGGAGCGCCGCGGGGATGCCCGCGTAGAAAAG
>JABWAM010000023.1 GCA_013360985.1 Verrucomicrobiia bacterium
GCCAGAGGGCGCGCATCGGGCGGACGATGACGACGTCCGGGCGAACGCCGCGCGGTCCGAGGCGGTCCGCGACGGCGCGGATCTGCGCCGCCCAGGCGCCGAAGTGCGGCCAGAGCGTGCTGGGCTTGTAGAGAGGCGGGGGCGCATCGTATTTCCGGTAGCCGTCGATCCATCCGCCGACCCAGTGCGGGGTGAAGACGTTGATCCCGAAGAGCGCGAGCCATTCGGCGATCCGTTTCATCCCCTGCAGGGTGAAGGAGTAATCGCTGCACGCATAAAGCTCGCAGAGCGCCTGGGCGCGTCCCTGCTGGGCAGCCACCGAGGTCGCCATCGTCGGAGTGAAGTTGAGGATCGGGTGATCGCGGTCGCCCACGGCGGGGATGATGAGGTCGCAGCCGGGGATGTGAAACTCCTTGAGCAACTGCGCGATGCTCCCCGACCCTTTCGCCTCGGAATCCCAGGCCTCCTCGGGACTGATGTGCCCCGTGAACTTCAGGCCGTGGCGCGCGCACCACGCCGCCAGCGGACGAACCCAATGATCGCGGAAGAGGCGGAAGGTCGTTTCCCGATATCGCATGCGGACCTCGCCTCCGCGCGGGTTGCCCTCGACGAGCGCGAGCAGGGCGCGCGAATCCCTGCGGTAGTCCGCCCAGCCGCCGGCGATGGTGTCGCTCCACGGGAGGGCGCTGCGGTACTTGGGCTCGTCGGTGAAGACCCCCGGGATGGTCCGTCGGAATTCCCGCGCAAAACGTCGTTGGTATTCCTCGTGGGTGAACTCGATGAACCGCTCCGTCGCCTCGCGATTGGAAACGTCCACGTAATGGCCGAAAGGCTCCTTGAAGTCTCCTCCCGTTCGCACGTGGAAGACGGTGAGTTCCCATTTCCCCGGCGGAAGGTCCGCCTCGAAGGCCGCCTCCGGACGGCAGGCGGAGGAGCGCGGACACTCGTGGAGTTTCGCGTGCTCCGTCGCGTAGTACCACCGGCTGTCCCACGCGCGCTTGATCCACGTGTCGTTGATCGGGCCGACGTGGCGGGTGACGTCGCGCGCGCCGCGGTAATCGGGCGTCCCTCCGCGAACCGGGGAGAGAAAGGCGTGGAGCACGCGTTCTTCGCCGAGGACGAGGCGAACGCGGCATCCTCCCGCGAGCGCGTGGCGGCGGACGCGCAGGTGGCGCTCGGCGAACCGAGGGTCGCTTTCCACGACCCTCCCGCCGGCTACCCCGCTTGGATACGGAAATTCGTCGTAAATCCACGCCTTGATTCCGCGCCGCTTCGCTTCGTCCACGCAGGCGCCGATCGCGGCGAACCATGGCTCGGAGAGATAGGGGGTGAGCAGGCCTTCGCGCGCGTGGAGGAACAGGCCGTCGCAGCCGCTCGCGGCCGCATCGCGCACGACGCCCCGCAGATCGCGTTCGTCGTCGAGGCGGTGGTTCAGGAAAAAAAACGGGATGATCGCAGTGTTCATTTCCGATCACGTGTCGTTGAGAACGCGAGGATTGGATCACGCGGGAATTGCCAGCGGGCGGGCATTGGCCCTGATGCGCGCGCCGCCGGCGCCAGGACGAACCGCAAATCGGGCGCACCATCGCCATCGAGGTCTCCGGGGCGCAGGGGTTCCGCGCCGAAATCCCGCACGCCAATGGCGCTGGGAAGGGGTATCGTCTTTCGTCGCACGTCGGCTCTCCTGGAAGCAGAGCGCGCACGTTACCAGAGTCGAAACGCGTTGCACAATGGATTCATGGAAACGCATGGGAGCTTCTCCCAAGTCCCCGCGCAAGGCATCGGGAAACCCATCCTCGATCGAGAAATGGATGGCGTCTTCACAATGTTTTGCATTTTATCCGCTGCGGCGGCGGCCCTTCCCTCGCTTCGCGACCGAGCGGATTTTTCTCAAGTCCGACAGTGGAAAGGTAGGGCGAGGCCGCCGGCCGAGCCGATGCATCCTTCTTGTGAGGAGTCAGGAATCTCGACACGATCCACCCCTCCGATCCTCGATGGCGATGAGGAGAGAAGATCTCTGAAGACGGAACCACGCGCCGCCTGGCTCAAAATTCGCGGCCTCCGCAACGCGCGCCGCCTTAATTTCCGGACCCGCGCTCAGAAGCCGGCGGTGAGCTGCAGGTAGCCGAAGTCGGCGTCGGAGGAGGGCCCGGTCGCGCGCACAAAGCCGCCCGTGAAGAAATGGCTGTAGCCGCCTCCGAGGGTCAGGAACCGGTTGATTTTCCATCCGAGCACGAGGTCCACTTCTTCGCCGAGATGGCCGCTCACCTCGCGTCCCGACGCCGCGGGACGCACCGGCGTCCATCCGTTGGCGCGATACCAGGCGTCGGCGGTTTCCGCGAGCCAAAAGGTGTGCAGGTCGAGCTTCGCGCTCACGCCTTTCCACGGCTCGATCCCGAAGCTGATCGCCCCGTCGTGCAGGTTGCGCCAGGCGAACAGATCCATGCCGCCGTAAAACTTGTGGTTGGTCGGGAACAGGTTTTGAAAGCTCGTGTCGGTGCTGCCGTTGGGATTCGCGTTGCCCGACGCGTAATCGTAGAGCAGCCCGATCCGCGGTTTCCAGGTCATTTCCGTCCACGTGTAACCTCCCTGGAGATGGAAGGCAAAGGCCTCATGCGGCTTGGAGACCAACGGGGTGGTTGACGAGGCCACCGTGCCCGCCTGCCCCGCAAATTCGCCCTCGTAATCCCAACCGTCATACGCCCCGGGAAGCGAACTCATCCGCACCCCGGGCGTCCAGGTCTCCTGCGCCTGGCCGTTGTTGATCGCGTTGGTGTGGCGCCGATGGAGAACGTAAACCTCCGTCGTCTGTCCCAGCCATTCCTTCGTCGAAAAATAGGCGCCGGCGAGACGGTCGTGGCCGTCGTCCGGATTCAGGTTGGTCGGCTGGATGATCACCGGACTCCCGAAGAAGAGGTCGAGCCGGCCTTTTCCGATCTCCGCAAAGGCCACGAGCCCGTCGAAGACGCGGCCGATGTTGTTCCAATCGAAGTCGCCGATGAGCCGCTGATCGCCGTAGTTCCATGGCATCCGTCCGACCTTGAGCCCCACGGGAAACGTCACGCCGTCGGCGATCTGCATCCACGCCTGGCGCAGGTCGAACTCGTCGTCGCCCTCGGCGCCGAGGGCGCCGGGCACATTGGGGCGGTCGCTGCCGAACTCGCGGGAATCCTGTCCTTCGGCCATGAGCGTGAGCGGCGCGAACGGTTGGGCGGTCAACCCGAGGCGAAACCGCTGAAGCGCCCAGGCGTCGTCGGTCACTGCGTTCACCGCGCGATTGAAATCGAAGTTGTTCTCGCGGATCTCGCCGCGGAGGCGTTCCTGGGCGCTCCAGCGCAGTTTTCCGTCGAAACAGACCCACGGATCCGTTTCCGCCGCGGCGACGATGCTCGCGGATTTTCCGGATTCAGGGCGCGTCGGCGCGGCCTTGAGGGTATCGTCGGCGCGCGTTGCGCCTTGAGGGATGAGGAGCGCGAGAAGGAGGAGGACAAGGGGTCGGTTCATGAAAGATTGGAGATGTAATCCCGAACAAAAGTTTTATGCGCCGATTTTTCGCGCGAGCCTTGCCAGACGGCGGAGCAGACCGAAGAAGGTCGCGGCCCAAGCGACCCACGCGACAAAGATGAATCCACGAGAAATCGGAACGAGAAAGGGCAACTCCATCGCGTGCGCCATCTGGAAGGTGCTGGTGGTGTACATACCCAGCGGAAAAACGGCGCCCCAAAAGAGCGGGTCGTAGGCGATCGGGAAGCGTTTGATGCCGTGGCGCCACACGGCGAGAATTACCAGCATCGGAATCCACCAGGTCGCCGTCGCCCAGTACCAAAGAGTGAACCCGCGCAGGAACGGGAGCAGCGCGCGGAGCAACTCGGAAGAGGATGCGTGACGCACCAAAGCGGCGCCCGCCAAGGTGGAGATCGCCATCGCGCCCATGTTGATCCAATAGGGCGGATTCAGGTCGGACGCCGGGAAACGGAAAAAGGTGTAGCGATAAAAAATCAGCGAGATGAGCCAGATGTAGAGCATCCCGCCGCAGAGCCAGAGGGCCAGCATCACGAAGAGCGCCTGCGGCCGCGAAGCGCCGAACATCGGCGACACCGCGCACCCGAGCACGCAGAGGGATTGCGTCGCGACGACAGCGGTGAGCCATCCGCCGTTGATCCCTTCGGCGAGCGACGGCTTGTCCTCGCGCACGCCGAGCGCGGTGAAAATTCCGTACATGCAGAGGCCCCAAAGAACCAAGCCGAACCACCACAACCCGTAACCCGCCGCGAGGTTGCCTCGTACGATCGCGAACTGCGACCCGAGGATGTTCGTCGCGGCGACGGTTGTGAAAAACCCGACGCCGCGCTGGTGATCGCTCCAGTCGGCGAGCAGGGCCGGCAACCAGAACAGCGCGCGCCCCAGAGTCAGCGCCCAGAGCGATCCGTAAAGGAGGAGGTTGAGATCAAAGAGCCCCTGCGCGAGGGAGGCGAATCCGAGAAAATGCGATGCGATCGAGATCACGCCGGTCGCCATCGGCATGGCGAAGTACGCGGGATGCAGATCCTTGAGGCCGGCGCCGAAGCGCTCCCACAACGGCCGAAGCGAAAGCGTCGCTGAGGAATTATCGCCGCCCATCGTCGTCGCCCGCCTCCATCATGGCCATCAACCCGGGGACTTTCTCTCGCATCATCCTCTGGACGGCGAACTGCAGCCAGACGAGGCAGCCCAAAGCGACAAACAGCAGGAGCATCCAACAGGTGGTCCAAATTCCCGAGCCTTTCAAGATGTAGCCGAACACGAGCGGACCGACGAAACCGCCCAATCCGCCAATCACGCCCACAAGCCCGCCGACAGCGCCGATTTCGCTCGGAAAATAATCGGCGATGTATTTGTAGACACCCGCCATCCCGATCCCGAGGGCGACGCCAAGCGCGAGAACGAGCGCGGAAAAAATCCAGACGTTCGCCTGAAAATAGATATGGGTGATGCCTTTGGCGATCACCTGGCGTTTGGCCACGGAATCCCCGACCCGGACGGAAGGCTCATGCCAGGATTTGAATGTCGGCCAGATCAATGTCTCGGCGTCGGCGACCTGACTGCGGATCACGCCCTGCGTTAGTCCGGGGCGCGCCTTGAAACGGTACGCCTTGTCTCCGACGACGATCTCTTCGTGATCCACGCGGGTGACCACGCCCGCACGCGTCGCGACAATGCCGCCTCCCGGCGAATAAATGTCCATGCGCGGCACGATCAGAAGGCCGCAACAGACCACGGCGACCCCGAAAACGCTGTACATCACGCGGCGCGCCCCGTAGCGGTCGGACAGCCAGCCGCCCAGGGCGCGCGTCAACGCCGCGGGAAGGCTGAAGGCGGCGGCCATGATGCCCGCCAGCGCCAGCGTCATCCCGTAGACATTGAGATAATAGAGCACGAGCCATTGGCTCAACGCCACGAACGCGCCAAATACGAAGAAGTAATAGAGCCCGAAACGCCAGACGCGCAGCGCCCCGAGCGGCGCGAGACGGCGCGACAGCGGGAGACGCGCGGCCCGCGGGACCGAGCGCGGGAAGGTGAACAGATAAAACAGCGCGGCCATGACGACCAACGCGCCCGCGTAGATTTGAGGAAGGAGCCGCCAGTTCTCCGGATGCCCGCCGTGCTGGGTGAGGATGCGAAGCAGTTGGGGCGCGAAAAACGTCGTCACGGCGGCGCCGATGTTTCCCATCCCGAAAAGGCCGAGGGCCGTGCCCTGCTGTTCCTTTTTGAACCAGATCGAGGTGTAAGCGATGCCCGTCGCGAAACTCGTCCCCGCAATGCCGATTCCAAAGCTGCAGAGCAAAAACCCGGCGAAGCTCTCGGCGCGTCCCAGGAGATACATCGGGACCGCGCTGGCGAGCAAGACGCCGGTGTAAACGAGACGCCCGCCGAAACGGTCGGTGAGCAGCCCCACCGGAAGGCGTCCGATCGAGCCGATCAGGACCGGACTGGCGATGAGAAGCCCGACCTGCCCCTCGTCCCACGCGAACAGATTCGAATCCACGAGATACGCCACGAGCACGCCGTTGAGCATCCAGCAGGCGAAGCAGACGCCGAACGCGACGGTATTCAGGATCAAGACCTGGATCCCTCGACGGCGATCCGCGAGTTCGGCGGCGTCGGTGGTGATCGCGTTCACGCGGGCGCGCGGGGCAAAGAGAAGCGCGTGGGCTGCGGGCGCATCATTCGCGGTCGGAAGAATCCTCCTCGCCATGCGCCGCGCGCGCGGCGCGCGCGAAGCCCTGCAACAGTTGCGCCAGGCCGTAGAGCCCGGCCGCCGTGGCCACCGCGGCGAGAAAGATCGTCCAGAGGTTCTTTCGGACGTTGTGCGTGAAGAGCCGCCAGGGGCGTCCATCCTCTTTCTTCAGCGGATGCGTGGCGTCGCGCAACTCCTCGGCGTCCGGAATTCCGTCGCGATCCATGTCGCTCTTCGGGTCGATCGCATCGGGGAGCGCGGCGGGGTTGAGCTTGAGTTCGAGGAGCCTCCGCATCCCCAGGGAACGCACGAGTTCGTTGCCGAACTCGTTGAGGATCGGGCTGTTCACTTCGGCGCCGGGTTCGATCGCTTTGCGCGCGCGGTTGAGGCGCTCCATTTCCTCGGGGTTGAGGCGTCCAATCTGGCCGTAGCTCGCGCCATCCGGACCGTCGGGATTCGCGTGGCAAAGCGCGCAGTTGACGGGGCGGCCCGCGCCTTTCGCGATCTGCGCCTGAAACTCGGGATAGGCGCGCGCCGCGGGCGCGAACGCGAAAAACGCGACGCCAAGAGCCGCGAACGCGAAAGGGGCGCGCCGCGCAGATCCGTCGGCCCGCGCGCGGAAACCCAAGAGACGGTTCATGGGGCGCCTCCTTTGAAGAAGTGGTAAATCCGCTCGCCGAAGAGCGTCATGCCGAGGAAATACGCCGCGCCCGCGAAGGCGAGGATCCGCAGCGTCTTGCGGCTCGTGCCGCGGAAAATCCATGGCGCGAGGAGGAGGAGGACCGCCGCGAGACCGGAGGCCACGAGGATCACGCCGAATGGCAGAAGTTCCAACGGATAATACACGAAGTAGAAGTACCATTCGGGCTTGATCCCGTCGGGCGTCGAACCGTTCGGATCGTACGCCTCGAAAAGCGGATAGGAATAGAAGGATTCGAACGGCAGGCAGAGCGCGAGGACAAACAACACGAAGAACGCCACGCCCCAGACCGAGAAATCTTTGATGATGAAAATCGGAAAGAATTTCTCACGCCGCCGGGCCGGCTCATCCACGCCGCGGCTCATCCCATGGAGTTGCACGGCGAGCAAATGGATGCCGAGCAATCCCGCGAGCGCGAACGGCAGGACAATCACATGGATCGCGTAGAAACGGCTCAAGGTGGCCTGTCCTACGGTCGCCTCGCCCTGAATTGTCTCCCGGATCGCGCGCGGCCACTGGGCCATCTGGCCCGGCAGATATTGACCCACCTGCTCGATGGACTGCAGCCCGATCTTCGTCGCGTTGACGGCGATCTGATGCCAGGGGAGCAGATAGCCGGTGAAACCGAAGCCGAAGGTCAGAAAGAGCAGGCCGACGCCGGTCACCCAGGTGATCTCGCGCGGTTTCTCGAACGCCTTCATCGCGAAGGCGGTGAGCAAGTGAGCGATCACGCAGGCGATCATCATCGAGGATCCCCACGCGTGCATATTGCGGATCAGCGCGCCGCCGTGGACGTGCTCGCTGATGAACTCCACCGAGGCGTGCGCGTCGCTCACCGTCGGCTGGTAGTAGAAGAGGAGCATCAAGCCCGTGACGATCTGCACGCAAAGGAAAAAGAGCGCGGCGCCTCCGAGGTAATACCCCCAGGAGAGACGATGCACGGGCACCTCCTTCTTCTCCACCATCGCATGATAGTTGAGCTTCTCGACAGGAAAACGTTCCGCCACGTATTCCACCGCGCGTTTGACGACCGAAACGAGGCTCATGACGCGCCCTCCGGCGACGGACGACAGACGTAGACCTGGCACGCTTCGGGCGGGACGCCCGCCAGCGAGCCTTCGATCGCGCCGCCGGCTGTTCGCTGGGCGAGCGTTTTGCCGGCCGCGTCAACGACCGCCCATTCCAGGTGGGGCAGCGGCGTCTTCGCGGGGGCGCCGGGGTTCGGCTCACCCGTCGTAATCTTGAAATAGGAAATATGGCATGGGCAAAGGATCTGCCCCTGCGCGTCCACGTCGCCGCCCACGGTGCACCCGAGATGCGTGCACTTCGCGGAGATGAGCAGCGGCAGGCCGTTCGCCCCGAGAAACGCCAAGGCGGGCGCCATATGGAAATCGATGAAATACTTCCCTTTGGTCGCGCTCAGCTCGGAGAGGCGTCCGATGAGGATCCGGTCGTTCTTTTGCCGTTCGAGTTGAAGGGCCTGCTCCTCGGCGGTCATCTGGAGATGCCGCAGGCGTTTCGCGAGGAGGACGGTCTCCATCTCGCCCGAGATCTTCGGCCCCTGAAAAAAGCGCACGAGTTTATCCAGGACGCCCGCGGAAAGAAGCGTTCCGGCCACCGCGACACCCGCCGCGCCCTTCAAAAACTCCCGGCGACTTTCGGCGACGGCGAGATCCTTCGCCTGCATCCTGGCGCGGCGCGAGCCGCTCCAGATTACGATCTGCGGCGCGCGCCACAGGTAGGAGAGCGGCAGCGCCAAAACATGGACGAGACGGCTGAACGGCACCGCGAGAAGGACCAGCCACGCGCCAACGAGGTGCGCCTTCACGATCGGCGGAAGATCGGCCACGAGCGACGGGTCCGGCCGCAGGAGCAAGATGCTCCAGAAATAGGGAACGACCGTCGCGGTCGACCAGGCCGCGCCCCAACGGTGAAGGAGCGCCGTGAGCACGCCGAGCAACGACTGAAAGAAGAGCAGCGCAAGCACGACGAGATCCATCGTCGTCGTCACCGCTTGGACGCGTCCCGAAGTCAGGCGGCGAAACGCCAGGACGACGATCCCGACGAGCGCCATCGCGCCCGCCCCCAATCCGACCGTCTCGGTGATCACGAGGAGCGTCGGATAGGTCATCAAGCTCCCCCACACCCGCGGCAGCGCGAGCGCGACGAGGTGCCCCAGAAGGACGAGGAGGATCCCAAGATGCCAAGGCATCGAGCCCCAGCGGAGTTGGCGCGCCTCGAGAAACTGCGAGGAGAGCGAAGACCAGGTGAAGGCTTGCGTCTTCCAGCGCCAAAACGTTCCCACCACGCACACCGTGATCGCGAGATAGGGAAGGCCGACCAGGAGGAAGGAATCGATCATCGGAGGTCCGGTTTAGGATTCGACGCGTCGACCATGACGCCGCAGGCCGTCGCGCAGGCGGAAGCGGGGGCCGCGATCTCGCCGCAGCCGGATGCGCCGCCGTGGAGACGCATCTGCTCGATCGGGAGCGGCGCGGGGTCGCGCTCGGAAAATTCTTCGCGGAGCGTTTCTTCCGCCGCGCGGAGGAGGAAGCCATAGGGATTTTCCGCGCCGAGCGCGTCGGCCATCCTGGCCAACGGCGTCATCAGGCAGTACTGCGCGAGTTCGCCGGCCTCTTCGCGTTCCGCGCGCGCCGCGTAACGGAGCAACGTGGCGACATGATCGGGAAGCTCCGCGCCGGACGCGAACCCCACGGCCGCATAACGCTCGCGAAGGCGCGCCATCAACTCGCCCCGCTTGAAACTCTCTTCGCCGAAGAGGTGCACGGTAACGTACGGCGCGCAGGCGGGCGAGAGGTCGAAGGCGCGCGCGTAGATTTCCTCGAATTCCTCCGTCGAGGAGACCGCGAGACGGTCGAGGGCGTCCGCGACGCGTCGCGCCGCGGCGGGATGCGCGGGCGTCAAAGCCGCCCGACACGCCTCCCATCGCGCGGCGAGGTCCGCGCCGGGATACTCGAGGGCGCGCCCGAGCGCGTCGAGCGACGGGATGGCGGGGGTCGCGGTCATGCGCCCCTCCCGGGAATCGGCGCGTGCCCAAAGCCGGAACATCCCTTGCAGACTTCGGGGTTTAGGACGCCCTCGACCGATTCCTCGCGATGCAGCGCGGGGATCACGAAACGCTCGTAGGCGGTCGGGAGCGAAGTCAGGGCATAAATCTCCTCGGCCTCGGCGGGCGTCGTGCCGGCCTCGCGCATCAAACGCTCGACCGCGGCCGGCTCGAGGTCCTTAACCTCCTGCGCGCGCTTGTAATGGCGGACGGCGATCATCTTCTTGAGGACCGCCTCGACGACCTCGACGTTCCCCGCGCTGAAGAGCGACGCCAGATATTTGATCGGCAGGCGCGCCTCGGCGAGCCCCGCAAAAAACCCTCCGCGCGCGTGGCGGTAGGTCTGGTTCGTCTTGCGCCCGATGACGGGGAGCAGCGGCGGGACGTAGAAGAGCATCGGCATCGTCCGATACTCGATGTGCAACGGGAGCGCGAGCTTCCATTGCATCACGTATTTCCAGACGGGCGAATTCCGAGCGGAATCGAGGTATTCCTCGCTGACGCCGTTGGCGCGCGCGCCGGCGATCACTTGGGGATCGTTCGGATCCAGGATCAGGCTGCGCTGCGATTCCACCAAAGCGGCGTCGGGCACCGACATCGCCTCGACAAGCCGCTCCGCGTCGTAAAGGAGCACGCCCAGATAGCGGATGCGACCCACGCACGAATGGAAACAGGAGGGCGCCTGCCCCGTCTCCAGGCGCGGATAACACAGGATGCACTTCTCCGATTTCCCCGTCTTCCAGTTGTAGTAGATCTTCTTGTAAGGGCAGGCCGCGATGCAGGCGCGCCAGCCGCGGCATTTGTCCTGGTTGATGAGGACGATTCCGTCCTCTCCCCGCTTGTAGATCGCGCCCGAGGGGCAGGCCGCCACGCAGGTGGGGTTCGCGCAATGGTTGCAGATGCGCGGGAGATAAAACATCGTGAGACGCTCCACCTCGAAGAGCTGCGCCCGTTCTTCCGCGGTCAGCTTGTCGAGGTTGAGATCGTTTTCCGCGTAGATCGGCGAGCCGGAGAGGTCGTCGTCCCAGTTCGGCCCCGCCTTGATCTCCATCGGCTCGCCCGTGATCTGCGAAACCGGAATCGCCGTGGGCTGATCGTCGCCCGCTGGCGCGTGAAAGAGATCTTCGTATTTGTACGTCCAAGGCTCGTAGTAATCGTCGAGCGTCGGCTGGTTCGGATTGTAGAAAAGCTTCAGAAAGGCGTCGGCGCGGTTTTGGCAGCGCAACTTCAACTCTCCATCCCTCACGCGCACCCACCCCCCGTTGAACTTCTCCTGGTTCTCCCAATGCGTAGGATACCCCGTGCCCGGCTTGGTCTCCACGTTGTTCCACCACATGTATTCGGCGCCCGGCCGATCGGTCCACACGTTCTTGCAGGCGACGCTGCAGGTGTGGCACCCGATGCACTTGTCCAGGTGAAACACCATCGAGATTTGAGCGCGGACATCCATGGTTGAGCGGGGGGCGAGAGGTTACCAGGCGACTTTTTTGAGTTTCTTGACGATGACGAACGTGTCGCGATTGACGCCGGTCGGCCCCCAATAGTTGAAGGCGTAGGTGAACTGCGCGTAGCCGCCGATCATGAGAACCGGCTTCAGGCGGACGCGCGTGAGGCTGTTGTGCCCACCCGCGCGACGGTTTCCGCGTTCGGGGGATTTCGGGATTCCGAGCGTGCGTTCGGGCGAGTGATACTGCATGCAGATCCCACGCGGGATGCGCGCGCTGACGATCGCGCGCGTGCAGACCACGCCGTGGTCGTTGTACACCTCGATCCAATCGTTGTCTTCGACGCCCAAAAGGTCCGCGTCGCGGTCGTTCATCCAGACCGGGTAGCACCCGCGCGAGAGGGTCTTCATCCGCAGCGTGTCGCCGTATGTCGAGTGGATGTGCCATTTCCCGTGCGGGGTCAGATAGTTCAAGGTCAGCGAACCGGGAGTGCGGCTCGACTTCTCGAGGTCGCGCGTCTGCGCCGCCTCCGCGCGAGGCTTGAAGGTCGGCAAATGCTCTCCGAACGCGCGGTAGGCTTCGTGATCGAGGTAGAGATGCTGGCGGCCCGTGAGCGTCCTCCACGGGATCAACTCCTCCACGTTCTGGCAGAAGGCCGAGTAGGTGCGTTTCCCATTCGTCACTCCGGTCCAGAACGGCGTGGTGAGGACGCGCCGCGGTTGGACGCAAAGGTCCTCGAACGTCATCCGCGTCCCGCGCTGGTCGCGCGCCAGATGCGTGTGATCAATGCCCGTCTTCGCCGATTCCGCTTCGTAGGCGCGCCACGCCATCTCCCCGTTCGTGTCCGCCGCAAAATGAAGAATCGCGTTGCAGACATCCCGATCCTCGCGGAGCGAGGGGTAGGCCTTCCCGCCCCATTCCTCCGTCGGCCGCGTCGCGAGGTATGCGTCGTAGGCGTCGGCCACCTCGTAGTGCGTGCCATGCATGGAGAGCCCTTTGTCGCGGAAGACGGGCCCAAGCGAGACGAACTTGCGGAAGATCTCCCGATAGTCGCGCCGAACGATCGTGAGGTTCGGCATCGTTTTGCCGGGCACGGGCTCGACTTCGCCTTTCGCCCAATCGCGCACGGTGGGCTGGGCGATCTCGGCGGGCGTATCGTGCAGGAGCGGTGTCGCCATGAGGTCCGTCACCGGCGTCGGCAGCGCCTTCTCCGCCATGGCCGACGTCGCTTCGGCGATCCCGCGGAAAATCTGCCAATCGCTCTTCGACTCCCAACAGGGCGGAACCGCCGCCTGAAGGGGGTGAATGAAGCTGTGCATGTCCGTCGAGTTGAGGTCGTCCTTTTCGTAGTAGGTCGCCGCGGGCAGGACGATGTCCGAGTAAAGCGCCGAGGTGTCCATGCGGAAGTTGAGGTCCACCACGAGATCGATTTTTCCGAGCTCGACCTTGTCGTGCCAGGTCACCTCCTTGACCTCGCCCTTCGCCTGCTCCTCGGAGATCGCGTTGGTGTGCGTGCCGAGGTAGTGCTTCAGGAAATACTCGTGTCCCTTGGCGGAGGACATGAGGGCGTTGCCGCGCCAGATATACCAGACGCGCGGAAAACTCGAGGGGGTGTCGGGATCTTCCATCGCGAACTTCAGGCGCCGATCCTTGAGGGCCTTCACCACCCAGGCCGCGATCTCCGCGTCGCTCTTTGCGCCGCCTTCCTCGGCCTCGCGCACGATCTCGAGATTCGGTTTCGTGAACTGCGGATAGCAAGGCAGCCAGCCGTTGCGCACGGCGAGCGCCTGCTTGTCCGCCGTGTGGCCGCTCGCCATCGGATGCGCCGCGTTCGCCACCGGACAAACCTCCCGGAACGCGCGGTCGTAACGCCACTGATCGGAGTGCATGTAGTGATACGAAGGGGCGTTCTGCAAACGCGGCGGCGCGCCCCAATCGGTCGCGAACGTGATCGGCGCCCAAGAGGTTTGCGGCACGAGTTTTTCCTGCCCCACGTAATGGTTCCATCCTCCGCCGTTCTTCCCGACGCATCCGCAGAGGATGAGGGGAACGATCGCCGCGCGGTAGATGAGGTTGTTGTGGTACCAGTGGTTGACGCCGGCGCCGATGATGATGCTGCAGCGTCCGCCGCTCGCCTCGGCCGTGCGCGCCCATTCGCGCGCGAAATCTACGACCACCGAAGCCTGAATCCCCGTAAAACGCTCCTGCCAGGCGGGCGTAAAGGGAGCGCGGTCGTCGTCGTAATCGCGCGGCCATTCGCCCCCGAAACCGCGGTCCACTCCATATTGCGCGTACAACAACTCCAGCCCCGTCGTGACGAACGCCTCGCCCTCTACGGTCTTCACCCGGCGCGCGGGCACTTTGCGCACAAACGTCCGCGGGGTTTCGCCGTCGGAAAAATCCGTAAACTTCACCTCGACCAGCGCGTCATGGCGATCCTTCAACTCGAGTGCCGGATCGATCGCCTGTCCACTCAAGGCGTCTTCGAGCTTGAGGTTCCACTCCCCCTTCTTCTTCTGCCAGCGATGCCCCACAGTGCCCTTCGGCATGCGCAGTTCGTTGCTCGCGGCGTCGAGAACGAAGGTCTTCCACTCGGCGTTCTCGACGTCTTTCGTCGTCGCGATCTGCGAGGCGCGGAGGAGGCTCCCCGCTTCATGCGTCCCGTCCGCTTGCTTGGGCAGGGTGACGAGAAACGGCGCGTCGCTGTAGCGTTTCAGATATTCGATGAAGGCGGGGACTTGGCGTCGCGCGTAGAACTCGTGAAGAATGACGTGCCCCACTGCCATCCAGAACGCGCCATCTTGCCCTTGGTGGATCGGCACCCATTCGTCGGCGACCTTTGAGGTCTGGCTGAAGTCGGGCGAGAAGACGACCACCTTCGCGCCGCGGTGGCGCGCCTCCACGAGGAAATGCGCGTCCGGCGTGCGGGTCATCAGGACGTTGGAGCCGACGACGGCGATAAAGCGCGAGTGATACCAGTCGGCGCTCTCGGCCACGTCGGTCTGTTCTCCCCAAATTTCCGGCGAGGCGGGCGGCAGGTCGCAGTACCAATCGTAGAACGACAGGCAAACGCCGCCCATCAACTGCAGGAAGCGCGCCCCCGAGGCGTAGCTGATCATGGACATCGCCGGAATCGGCGAAAATCCGATGAGGCGATCGGGGCCGTGGCGTTGCACCGTATGCAGGTTGGCGGCGGCCATGAGTTCGTTGACCTCGGCCCACGTGCTGCGGCGGAAGCCGCCCTTTCCGCGCGCCTGCTGGTAGCTTTTGCGCGCGACGGGATCGTCCATGATCGAGCGCCAGGCCGCGACGGGATCGTCGGGATGCGCGCGCCGCGCTTTGCGCCAGAGCTTGAGCAGGACGCCGCGCACATAGGGATACTTCACCCGGATCGGGCTGTAGATGTACCACGAGTAGGAAATCCCGCGCTGACAGCCGCGCGGTTCGTAGGGCGGAATCTCGCGGTCGATGATCGGGTAATCGAGCGCCTGCAATTCCCAAACAACCACGCCTTGTTTTACGAAAATCTGCCAACTGCACGAACCAGTGCAGTTCACCCCGTGCGTGCTGCGCACCACCTTGTCGTACGACCAGCGGTTGCGATAAAAATCCTCCCAACTCCGCTCGCGGGGAGAAAAGATGTCTTTGATCCATCCCACGGCTCAGTTCCTCCTCCGCTGGAGACGCGCCGGATGCGGCGCCGAATGATTGCGCTGAAAGATCGCCAGCCCCGCCATGAGCGCGACGGCGCCGAGCCCGCCCCACAAGAGAAGCGGAATTTCCACGGCGCGCGCCGTGCTCGGATCGAGCGAGGAAAGGTAGCGGGCGAGATCGAGCGATTCCTGTTTCGTGACCGGATGATTTCGGTAGGCAGGCTCCATCACTTTAAAGTTCGATTTTTCGATCGCCGAAGCGAGCGCGACCTCTCCCATCTTCAGCCGCACCCCCGCGAGGTCGGGGCCGAGCGTGCCGCCGGGGCCTTCGGCCTGATGGCAAGAGAGGCAGGCCGCGCCTCCGTTTTTTAGAGGCGTCGCGCCGGAAAAGAGCGCCTTCCCGTTGGAAGCTGACGGCGGCGCCATCTTCGCCGCGAAACTTTGCGCGACGCGCGCCTCCTCCTTCTTCAGCCGCTCCCGGGCGTCGCCGGCCCGTAAGAGAGTCGTCAGCGCTTGCGTTTCCTCGTCGGAAAGCGGGCCGACGTACTTCTGCATCCTCTGGATGGCGCCCTTGAGATCTGCAGGCGGCCAGGAGACCACTCCGATCAGATCGGGCCCCGTGAGCTTGCCGCCGCCCACCGTGTGGCATCCCGCGCAGGAGGTGACGAAACGATGCGCCGCCGGATCGCCCGGAGCGGAGACCGCCGACGACGCGGGCGCGGTGGCAGAAGGCGCCTCCGCGGCCAGCGCGCTTGAGACCGCGAATACGGCGCTTCCGAGCGTGATGAGAAGCAACTTCATTCCGGAGCCTTCGGCATAAGCTAGACTGTTCCATCAGACTGTCTCCTTCCTTGACGCAAATCAAGAGAAGACCATTTTTTGCCTCCGCGCCCGCTTCTGCTCCCGTTCGGCGAGCTTGGCTTCGCACTCGGCCTTCAACTGCTGAGATGTCGCTCGTCGGCCGCTTCCATGGACTGCCGCGCCTCTTGCAGCGCCTTCAGAAAGCATTCCTCGAACAGCGCGCGGTGATCCGATGAAACACACAAATCGTGTCGTGTTCGGGATGACGCTCGCGCCCGCAGATGTGGCGTGCCGCCACGTCGCGATGCGTCGCCGCCCGATCTCCCGCGAACTGGAGCGTCCCGTCGAATGGCAGTAAATCCGAAGCGCCCGCATCATCGCCGGCGGATACTGCGCGCGCCGCGGCCCGGCGCGTTGACTCGAAAGCCCTCCAGGCCGCTAGCGGAATAACGCGTCCGCGGCGTCCCGAAGCGAGGCCCAAATCCCGGCGGG
>JABWAM010000283.1 GCA_013360985.1 Verrucomicrobiia bacterium
CCCTTCGAACAATCCGCGCGCCAGCGCGCGCACGTAGAGGCCGGTCCCCCCGACGACGATCGGGACGCGCCCGCGCGCCGCGATCTCTCGCGCCGTCTCCAGCGCGGCCTTGCGAAAGCGCGCGGCGTCGGACGGTTCTTCGATGTCGAGGAAATCCAAGAGATGATGCGGCACCCCGCGTCGTTCCGCCTCGGTGGGTTTCGCCGTGCCGATCTCCATGCCGCGATAAAGCTGCATCGAATCCGCGGAGAGGATTTCTCCTCCGAGGCGCAGGGCCAGCTCGACCCCCACCTCGCTCTTGCCGACGGCCGTCGGGCCGACGAGATAGAGGATGCCGGGAACGCGCATGGCGGAAATCTTCGCCGATCTCCGCATGCTTCTCGAAGCAGAAAATCGCTCTCCTAAAACTCGGCATTCTCCAGATGAAAATATTTATTCGTCCCCTAATCGTACTTTCCGGACACGCTTCAGGTCGCCCAGGATGCAGGTACGGAGGACGGTTTCAGCGCGGCATTCCCGCGACCAGAGACCACGACCAGATCTCCGAGATCTCCCAAGGCGCTCCCGAACCTCTCCCGCAGGCGGTCCGCCAGCAGCGTCTTGATCTTGCTCCAACAGGCGGGCTTGCTCACACCCCGGTCGAAGTGTCAACTCTGACGACAGCGTCCACATGAGGGGTCAGGACCCCGCCGCGTAAGCCGTGGCAACCGCCTGCTCTAACTGCGCGATCTCTTCATCGGTCAGTCTCGCAAAGACCGGCAGCTTGCGCTTGGCCGAGGAAAGCCGCCCGTTGTTTTTCAGGCAGAGGCGGCAGAGAGCAGGCGGCCGAAAGCGCGTTCGATTTTCGAGGAAAATGGCGGTCGCGACGAGGCTCGAACTCGCAACCTCCGCCGTGACAGGGCGGCGCTCTAACCAATTGAGCTACGCGACCAGCCAGAGGTGGCGAAGTATAGTCGCCGTCCTTTCGTTTGCAAACGGTTTGTCTTCGCGCGATTCGCCACCGTTCCCCATCTCTGGGCAGGTCTGCCCGCAGAGGTTTTCCTGCAGGCGGCGCGCAGGACGTCCCCAAATCCCCGCGTCAGGCGTGGGGGGAGTCCATCCTTGGCCGAGGAACATGCAACGCCCTCGCCACCTTTTGGACTCACACCGCGGCCGCGGCGCCGCCGGCGGCGGCGTCCTCCCTCGCTTCGCGACCGAGCGGATGTTCCTCAAGCATGGACAATGGAAAGGGAGAGCGAGGCCGCCGGCCGAGCCGTCGGATCCCTCTGGTAAGGAGTCCGGAATCTCGACACGTCCCCCGCCTGCTCCTCCATGGATGATGATGAAGGAAGCTCTCTGAAAGTGGAGCGGATCCGTGGATTTGGGACGTCCTCCCGCCGTTGCAGTCGAACGCGCAGCGGGTTAGCCTTCGCGCCATGAAGAACGATCCGCAAACGATGTTCCCCGGCGGGATGGGGTACCGCATGCCCGCCGAATGGGAAAAGCATGAGGCCACCTGGCTCGGTTGGCCGCACAACCCCGAAGATTGGCCGGACAAACTCGATACGATCCGATGGGTCTATGGCGAAATGGTGCGGCACATCGGCGCCGGAGAAAAGGTGCGCCTCCTCGTGCGAAATCGACCTGAGGAAAAGCTTGCTCGACGGTATCTCCGTCGTGCCGGCGCCGATCTTCGGCCCGTCGAATTCATCCAGCATCCGACCAATCGCGGGTGGATGCGCGACAGCGGGCCGATCTTTGTCCGACGCAACAAAAAAACGGCCATCGTGCATTTCCATTTCAATGCCTGGGCCAAATACGACAACTGGCAAAAAGATCGCCGCGTGCCCGATGTCGCCGCGCGCCTGCTCCGCAAACCCCTCTTCCACGCTAAACACAACGAGAAACCTTTCGTTCTCGAAGGCGGCGGGATCGAGGTGAACGGTCGCGGGACCCTCCTGACTACCGAGGAATGCTACCTCGATCCAAAGGTTCAGGTCCGCAACCCGGGCTTGTCTCGCACGGACTACGAGATCGCCTTCAGGAATTATCTGGGCGTCCGCAACGTGCTCTGGCTCGCCGCCGGACCTGCGGGAGATGATACCCACGGACACATTGACGATATCGCCCGCTTCGTAAACCCGAATACGCTCGTCCTCATCAAGGAAACGAACCGCCGCGACCCGAACTTTCGTCCACTTGCGGAAAACTGGGAGCGGGCGCCCGACCTGCGCCTCGAGGACGGCACGAAGCCCGAGATCGTGCCGCTGCCAATGCCGGCGCCGATCTTCTTCGACGGTTATCGTCTGCCGGCGAGCTACGCGAATTTTTATATTGCCAACACGGCGGTGTTCGTACCGACCTTCAACGATCCAAACGATCGCGTGGCGCTCGGTGTCCTCGGCGATCTTTTCCGAGATCGTCCTGTGATCGGCATCCACGCCGTGGACCTCGTCCTCGGCTTCGGCACCCTCCATTGCCTCACCCAACAGCAACCCGTTGGATGACGAGGCCTGAAAAGGCCCCCCTGACGCTTCAGGCGTTCAAAAAACTCAGGAAGATCTCTCGCCGGGGAGATCAGGATCGGTTCGCTTCAGCGTCCGTCAGCGCAAGTTTGGGAGCAATGTCGATGGCCGCACGAAGGAGATCCAGCGCCACGGGCGTCTTGAGTTCGTAGAACGTGTTGACCCCGCGGTTTCGGAAGCGCACCAGATGCATCATGCGGAGCACGGCGAGATGATGGCACACCGTAGGCAAACTCCGCTTCATCAGGCGGGCCAGTTCGCTCACGCTCCTGGGGCGCGACTCCAACCAACGGAGAATCTGAAAGCGATTCGGTTCTCCAAGGCACTCCAACAGCATCGCCGCCCGATATTCCCGTTCTCTCATGATTCGATAATTATCGAAATATCTGAATCAGTCAAGTTGACCCCGAAATCAGGCTCTCCCCGGTTTCCTGTGGGTTTCATAGGGGAAGAGGGTTTGGATGAGGCAAGGCAAAAACGCGTGTTACAAACCTCAATGCTTCATGGTCTGCCGCGCCAATCATGGATGGACATGGAACGCAAATTCCCTCTGAAAAACGTCGTTTTTACACCATGAAAGCTCGTGATTTTAGCTTCTCTTGAGAGGTTCAAAACCATGCCGATCGAGTCAAAAT
>JABWAM010000284.1 GCA_013360985.1 Verrucomicrobiia bacterium
TCGGAAATCTTCGGCTCGGCCGGCGGCCTCGCCCTACTTTTCGCTACCGAAAGCTTTTCCAAGCATCCGAAGGGTGATCCGCAAGGGGGGAGAGCGAGGATGCGTTTGAGGATCGAGGAGAGGAGAGGATTTGCCCGCGGAGGTCTCCGCGGGCAATTCTTTCCTCGGGGATCTTCGGCTCGGCCGGCCTTGCAAGACCGATGGACTTCGGAGGGAAGGAGGACGGTCAGGGCGGAGGAGAGGGACGGCGGTAATCGCCGCGGCTGAGCATCTTTTCGAGCCAGACGTAGAGGACGATGAAGAGGTAGCGGCTGCCCATCTCCCTGATCTTGAGCTTCGAAACGCCCGTCTTGCGATTGGTCCAGGAGATCGGAACGATCGCGTGGGAATAGCCGCGGACGATTGCTTTCAGCGGCATCTCGACGGTGAGATTGAAGTGTTTCGAGAGGAGAGGGCCGATCCCCGCGATCACCTCGCGGCGGTAGGCCTTGAAGGCGTTGGTGGTGTCGTTGAGGCGGAGGCCGAACAACACCTTGATGAACCCGTTGGCCAGGCGGTTCAGGATCCATTTGTGCCAGGGATAATCCACGACCTTCCCTCCGGCGATGAAACGGGACCCGAAGACGCATTCGGCGCCCTCCTCGAGTTTGCGCGCGTAAAGGACGACGTCGTCGGGCGCATCCGAGAGATCGGCCATGAAGATCACGATCGCGTCGCCCGTCGCGTGCTCGATCCCGCAGCGCACGGCCATCCCGAAGCCGTGTTCGCCCGAGTTCGTCGCCACGCGCAGCCGCGAAGGTCCGAGTCTCGAGCTTCGAGGCTCGGCGGTGGCCGTCTTCAGTTCGGAGTCGGAACGCTGGGAGTCGTGAGCATCGGCCCCTTGCGGTTTGTGCCTTGGCGCCTGATCTTCGAGCGGTTGCTTTCCATCGTCGAGCGTCGAGCGTCGAGCGTTGATCTGCGCGGCCAGCCGGCGCAACACCTCCCCGGTTCCATCGGTGCTCCCATCGTCCACGGCGATCAATTCGTAATCGAGGCGGGCACCCTCGAGCGCGCGCGCCAGGGCGCGCACGGTCTCGACCACGCCTTCCGCTTCGTTGCGGCAGGGGATGACGACGCTGAGTTTCACGGAGCATTCGGCTTTTCCGCCACGAAGAGGAACTGTTTGCCCAGCAAGGCTTGCGCAAAAGGCAGACGCAGATACATCGCAACCAGGGCGGGGTGCGAGGGAAGATGCTGTCGGAAAGTGTAGGGAAGAAAACGCGCCTTGCGATGAAGGACGCGCGCTCCGACCAAGGCCAAGAGTTCTTCAATCGTCCGATCCGACAGCGGCAGGTGGTGATCGAGAAAATCCCAGTATTCGGACGCGAGGAAACGGTAGTTGGGGCCCATGAGGATCAGGCGGCCGCCAGGTTTGAGGATGCGCATGCAGCAGCGCGCCGTTTCGATGAGGACCTCCTTCGAAGGCAGATGCTCGAGAAAATTGCTGGAAAAGATCACATCCACCCGGCCGTCGAGACGCACCTCGAATTGGTCCAGGGTTCCCGTCAGAACCTGAACCCCCGGGCGCGCTCGACGCGCGGAATCGGGGTTGAGATCCACCAGCCACTTGGTTTTGGCGACAATATGATGGATGAACTCCCCGTAGCCGCCTCCGAGATCCAGGACGCCGGCCTCCGCGGGAATCCAAGGCTGAAGGGCGATCCTGCAGATCACCGCCCAGACCTGATCGCGGCGAGCCTCCAGTCCGCCGAAGCGTTTTGCATAAACCGCTTGAACGAGTGCGTCGGGGGTGAGCGGGGAATTCATGGCGATGAACGGGGAGAATCCGAGGCGCGTTCCCAGATGAGATAACGGGAACATTCCTCAACTTGGTGGAAGGCGGGATCTTCGCGGATACGCTGAGTGTTCAGGAGGCGCTTCGGGCGATGGCTGAAGATGGTAAGGCTGCGCAACGGCATTTGGTCTTCCGCCAGGTAGCGCAGCTCGATGATCCATCGACATTTTTCGAGGATGCGCGCGCGTTCGGCCGAAGACCATTTGGGATTTTCGTTCCATCCTCGGACGCCTGCGCAATGAAAAAGCGTGGTGTAATGGATATATCCCGGGCCGTATGCCGTATGGTTTGGATAGCAAAGAACGAATCCCTGGCGGCCCGCAACAATCCTTTTCAAGGCCCTGGCGCCCTCCCTGGCGCTGCGGTCGGGCCAGAAAAGAACCAGCGATCCGGCGGCGCTTCCCATGACGAGGAGAAGGAGAATCCCGGCGGAGACCCACGTTTGAGCCTTTTTTGCGGCGCAATAAGAATTCCCCACACGGAGACGACCAAGGCGAGGCAGGGAGTTGCGCATCCATGCAATCGTCAGATGTGTGCCGATCCCAAAGAACGCACAGCCCACCGGCAGACTGGGGAGATTGTAGTAGCTGTGCGCGAACGAGGTGCCCGGACCCCAAACCATATAAAAGAACACGAGCGCCAGCAACCAGAACAGATACAGATGCGCCTGGCGTTTGCGAAAGATGCGAAGCACACCGAGAAAAGCCATCGCCGCCGCCGCGGGCGTAAGGAGAAGCAAGGAAATATAGCAAAAACTTCGCGCATAGGGCAGCCAGCTCATGCGCACATCCAACGAACCGAAGAATCCACGCCTCAACTCGGCGCCGGCCCATTCCGGAAATGAGACTGCGTTTACTCCGGTCATGTAGGTCCCATAAAGATGGGTGACCAGGGCGAGGAGCGTCACGAAGACCCAATAGCGACCTCTGATCAGGCAGGGCCACCCTTCTTTTATGAAAGCAAGGATCGCGATGAGCACAAAGAGGTGGGAGACCTCATTGGCTTTCACTGTTACGGCGACGAGCGAAATCCCCATGCAGAGGATCAACCACGATATTGCGCCTGTTTCCTGGTAACGAAGAAAGGCCAGCACGATCCCCAGCGCGAGCGTCATGATGAGCATTTCCGGCATGAACGCCTGGCCGAAGAAGAGGCTCAACGGAGAGAGGGCGAAGAGGAGGTCGCCCCAGCGGGCCGGTCCCGGCGGGAGCGTGCGATGAAGGAGGCGATGGTTCAGCCAGAAGGCCAGCGCCCAGAGCGCGAGGGAGACCAGTTTGCCGGCGGGATCGAGATCGCCGAGC
>JABWAM010000024.1 GCA_013360985.1 Verrucomicrobiia bacterium
GGAGGGCGCCGCAGCAGCGGCTTCACCACAAAATGTTGGAGAAGCGTCACGCATTTCTCGATCGAGGATGGGTTTCCCTATGCCTTACGCGGGGATTTGAGGCGGGGCAAAAGGGTTGCCTTGGAAGTTTCTCTGCGGCAGAAAACGTCTCTTCATGCTTGTCTGGACTCTTTGGATCAGCTTTCTCGGCGCGGCGGCCGCGGCGCTTCTGTCTCCTCGGCGGAAGGCCGAAGCGCGCTGGCTCGCGCTCGCCGCCGCCTCCGCCGGGCTTACGCTCGGCCTTTGGGGTTGGTGGGCCTATGACGTCGGCGCGGGCGGTTACCAACTCGGCAACGGAGAAGGCCTCCCGTGGATTCCTCAGATCGGCGTCGGCATTCGGTTCGGCGTCGACGGGTTTAGCCTGCCGCTGGTCATTCTGACGGGCATCATCGGCGTGACGGGCGTCCTGTACTCGTGGAATATCGAGACGCGAGTGAACGAATTTTTCGCGTTGTACCTCCTGCTGCTGGGCGGGGTGTACGGCGTTTTCCTATCGGTGGACCTGTTTCTCCTCGTCGTGTTTTACGAGATCGCGATCGTGCCGAAGTATTTCCTCATCGCGATCTGGGGAAGCACGCGGAAGGAGCACGGCGCGATGAAGCTCGTGCTCTACAGCTTCGCGGGTGGGGCGCTCATCCTCCTCGGTCTGGCGGGAATCGCGTTCGCCGCGGAGCCCGCGGCGCGAAGTTTTGATCTCGAACGGCTGGCGGCGGCGAATTTCTCCGCCGCTTTCCAAGCGTGGGCCTTTCCCGCGTTCTTCTTGGGTTTCGGCATCCTCGCCGGCCTGTGGCCATTCCACACCTGGGCGCCGACGGGGCATGTCGCCGCGCCGACCGCCGCCTCGATGTTGTTGGCGGGCGTCGTCATGAAGTTGGGGTCTTACGGTTGTCTGCGCGTGGCGATCGGGCTGTTCCCCGGCGCGCTTGGCGCGACGTTCCTCGGCGTGCCCGGTTTTTGGCGGGGGACTCTGACGGCGCTCGCCGCAGTCAACATTCTCTACGGGGCGATGGTCGCCCTCGTGCAGAGGGATTTCAAATTCGTGATCGGCTACTCGAGCGTAAGCCACATGGGTTTCGTGCTCCTGGGGTTGATGACGCTCAATCCTTGGGGCCTCTCGGGCGCCGCGCTCCAGATGTTTTCGCACGGGATCATCGCGGGACTGTTGTTCGCCGTGGTGGGGCGGCTCGTGTACGACCGCGCGCATACGCGCGAACTCGATGAGCTGGGCGGGCTCGGACGCGCCGCGCCATTCGCCGCGGGAGTCTTCATTCTCGGCGGGCTGGCCTCGATGGGGCTGCCGGGGATGAGCGGCTTCTTCGCGGAACTGCTCGTGCTCATCGGAACCTGGAAGGCCTTCGCTTGGGCGCTTCTTCCGGTCGGCGTTGGGATGGCGGTCACCGTGGTCTATATCCTGCGAACGATTCACGCGGCGTTTTTTTGCGAGAGACCGTCGGACGCCGAACGCTGGAAAGGGCTTCCGCCGATCACGCTTCCCGAGAAAGCGGCGAGCCTCATCCTCGTGGCGCTCCTGTTTCTCGTCGGCCTCTATCCGCCGGTCTTACTCAACATGATGGATCGCGCGGCGCACCAGTTCCTCGATCGGGTGAAACAGACGACGCCGGTCCATCTCGCGCGGCCATGAATCTTCCCGATCTCCTGCCGATCCTGCGCGCGCTCGCGCCCGAAATTCTGCTCTCGACGCTGGCATTCGGCGCGTTGCTCGGCGAGGCGGCGCTGGGACGCATCCTTGTCGTGGAAAAACGGCAGGGCCTCTTGGGCTGGATCATGCTGCTCGGATTGGCGGGAAGCTTGGTCCTTCTCGGCGCCCAGGCGCTTCGCGGGGAGACCCTCGCGTTGGGGAACGGGGCCTGCGTGATCTCGCCCTTCAACGCCCTCCTCAAGGCGGCGGCGGCCGTGGCGGTGATGGGCGCGATCGTGATGGGGCTGCGGACGCCGTTTGTGCGGCATGCCGGCGAACATTACGCCCTCGTGATCTTCTCGCTGCTCGGGATGTTTTTTCTCCTCTCGGCGGAGAGCCTGCTGATGATCTTCGTGGCGATCGAGATGGTCAGCCTCCCGCTCTACGCGCTCGCGGCGAGCCAGAAGGGGGTGCGGCGTTCCGTCGAGGGCGGAATGAAGTATCTGCTCTTCGGCGGGCTTTCCGCGGCCTTCCTGCTCTTCGGCATCAGTTACGTCTACGGATTGAGCGGACAAGGGAGCCTGGCCGGATTGCGCGACTGGCTGATCGCGCAACGAGCCGCGGGCGGCCCGGGGCCGCTGTTCTTCGTGGGCATGAGCCTGATGATCGTCGGGCTGGCCTTCAAGATGGCGGCGGCGCCGTTCCATCTCTGGGCGCCGGACGCTTACGAGGGCGCGCCGCTGCCGTCGGCGGCCGTTATCGCGAGCGCCTCCAAGCTCGCGGGCGCGGTGGTGGCGGCGCGGCTGCTCCTTGGCGCCTTCCAACCGGTCGCTGGAAGTGTTCTGGGCGCGCCGCCTTCGTGGCATGCGGGCTGGTCCACCATGGTGGCCGTCCTCGCGGTGGCGAGCCTGACCGTGGGAAATTTGGCGGCGCTCGCCCAACGCAACGTGAAACGGTTCATGGCGTATTCGAGCGTGGCGCACGCCGGCAATCTCCTCGTCGCCTTTCTCGCGCTGGACGCCTCGGGGCGTCCCTCCGCCCTGGCGGCGCCCTCCATCGCCTACTACGCAATCGCCTATGCGCTGACGAACGCAGGCGCCTTCGCGGCGATCCACGCGATCGCTTGGGGGACGCGCGGAGATGATTTCTTGGATTTCCGCGGCGCGGCGCGGCGCGCGCCGTTTCCCGCGCTGCTCCTGGTGATCTTCCTGCTCTCGCTGGCGGGGGTGCCGCCGATGGCCGGTTTCTTCGGCAAACTCTTCCTCTTCATGGCGGCGTTGCAGGCCGATTCGGCGCGCTGGGGGCTGGCTTGGCTCGTGGCCTCCGCGCTCGCGATGAACGTGGTGGCCCTCGGCTATTACCTGCGCTTCGCCCGGGTGATGTGGGTCGACTCGCCAGAAGACGCCCGTCCGATCTCCGTTCCCCTCGAGTTGAACGTCGCGCTCGTCGCGCTCGCGCTCGCGGTGCTCGGACTGGGGTTGTTTCCCTCCGTCTGCCTCGACGCGTTTCACGCGTTCGGCGGATTGCTTCGTCTCGAAAACTGAACGCCCTCTCCCGCGCGCCGCGAGGCGTTTATCCCCCGTCCGGCGCCCAGCGGACGCGGTCGGTAATGAAGAGAAATTCGCGTCCAAGGTTCGGGACCGGCGCGCGCAGCGGGAAGTTTTCGGGCACCTGGCGGAAGAGGATGGGCGCCCAGGTGCTCAATTCGCCTCCGACGATCTCGCCGAACGGACGGTTCATCGTGACCGGCGTGAAGTAGATCGCGGAGATTTTGTGGACGTAATCGTTGATCTCGAGGTATTGCGGGACGCTCTTGGGGAGGTCGATGCAGGGCGTGTTTCCGTACCACGCGACGGCCCAAGGCATATCGCTCATCATCACCTCGCCGGGCCCCATCCATCGCGCGACGGTCTGGATCAGCGGCGGATAGTAGGGCGGGAAACGATACGGCGGCGGTCGCGGCGGGAGGAGGGCAAAGATGAGCGCGAGCGAGTTGATCATGACGAAAAACGCCGCCGCGAGCAGCATGACGAAGCGCGAGGAAATTTCGAGGCGATCGTAGAGGATGAAGAAAAAGACCGTTCCGTAGAGGAAGATCAGCGGGATGAGCAGGGCGTAGAGGTTGCCGCTGTGGGCGCCCGCCTGGGTGACGGACCCGGTTTCCGGGTTCCAGATGAACGGGACGAGAAGGGCCATCCATCCGGCGCAGAGGAGCAGGAACCAGCGGAGGCGTTGGAGGACCGGCGATTTGAATCCGAGGAACAATCCGGCGATCGCGAAGAAGATGAGGTAGTTGTCGCCGAGCGATTTGATTTCGGTTTCGAAGAAGGCGCGGGCGTTGGCCAGCCACTTGCGCTGGACCTGTTTGTATCCGAATCCCTCGAGCTTGAGGCTCGACTGTTTTTCGAAGCTCTTCTCGGGAAAGAGGTCCGTGTGCTCGATGGGGGCGTAGGTCGCCAAACCGAGCGGGAGGCCGGTCAGGCGTTGGTTGCGGAGGACCCAGGGCGTGGCAAGCGCCGCAACGATGGCGAAAGCGAGCGCGGCGTGAAGGAGGCGGCGGCGGCCTCCGAAGATCAGGACGTGCGTGACGAGCGGAATGAGGAGCAGCCCGAAACGGTATTTTGCGAGAAACCCGACGCCGACGGCGGCGGCGGCGGCCCCGACCCAGAAGACCGACCACCAGCGTTCCGAAAGCTCATGGAAACGGACCATCGCGTAAAGGATCACGCAGAAAAGAAACAGGAGGAAAGCGAAGGGGGTGGCCGCGATCGCGGCGCGCCAGAATGGGTTGCAGAAAACGAAGAGCGCGAGCGAGACCAGGGCGACCCGCGGATCGGCAACGCGGCGCACGGCGAGGAAAAAGACGAGCGCCGCGAGGAGGAGCCAACCCTCCGCGAAGAAGCCGGCCCACACATCAGGCTTGTAAAGTGTGAAGGTCTGTCCCGTCGCGATGGCCGTCGAGGGACGGACGGCTTTGAACACGAGCGCGAGCAACTGCGGATAGAGGGGGGCATGCTGGATTTCCGGCTGGCGCTGCGTGGCCTGGCGCGGATCGAAGCCGCGCTGCTGGAAGATCGCGATGCTGACGGGGCGGATGTGGAGCGTGGTGAACCCTTGACCGTCGTTGATTTGGCGCGCGAGATGGGCCATCTCCATGGACTCCTCCGAATCGAGTCCTTTGAAATGAATTGTGTGGTAGAGCAGGAGCAGTCCCAGCGAAGCCGCGATGGCGAAGGCGATCTGAAGCGCGACTCCGAAACGTCCCGCGATGAGAGAGTGGACAAAGGTCTGGAGACGGATGCTGCCGATCGACATAAAAGAACAGGGGACCGTGAAAACCGTTTGGTGAAAAGTCCAAAATCAAGGCGGCCGGATCACGACGGCGCGCCGCCTTTCATCTCCTTGAGCTTGCGGTGCAGGGTGCGGCGGCTGACGCCGAGGAGTTCGGCGGCGCGCGTAACGTTCTGATCGGCGGCGCGCAACGCGCGCGCGATGAGCCGTCGCTCGGTCTCGGCGAGGTTCAGCGTGTCCATCTCGCCGATCGGGGCGTCTCCGCCTCCCTCGTCGCGGGGAGCGAGATCCGGAGGGAGATCCTCCGCTCCGAGAAGCTCGCCGCGGGCCAAAACGACCATGCGATGGATGACGTTGCTCAACTCCCGGACGTTCCCCGGCCAACGGTAGCGGCGGAAGGTGTCGAGGACTTCCGGAGCGAAACCGCTGAAGCGCTTCTCGTTCTCGCGCGCATGGATCTTCAGGAAATGGGCGGCCAACAAGGGGATGTCGCTCGGGCGCTCGCGCAGCGGAGGGATGTGGAGCGTGATCACGTTGAGACGATAGAAGAGGTCCTCGCGGAAACGCCCCTCCTTGGCCATGCGGCGCAGGTTGCGGTTGGTCGCCGCGACCAGGCGCGCGTCGGCGTGGATGACGCGGTTGCCGCCGACCCGCTCGAACTCGCGCGTTTCAAGAACGCGCAGGATTTTCACTTGCACGGAGGGGTCGATCTCCCCGATCTCATCGAGGAATAGGGTGCCGCCGTCGGCGAGTTCGAAGCGCCCCTGGCGTCGCTCGACGGCGCCCGTGAACGCGCCGCGTTCATGCCCGAAGAGTTCGCTCTCGAGGAGATTCGCGCTGAGCGCGGCGCAATGGACGGCCAGGAAAGGCCCTTTGGCGCGCGGGCTTAGCGCGTGAATGGCGCGCGCCACGAGTTCCTTGCCGGCGCCGCTCTCTCCCTCGATGAGGACCGTCGCGCGCGAAGGCGCCACCTGTTTGATCGTCTCATGCACCTCCCGGATCGCAGGCGAATCGCCCACGATTTCGTGGAGGCCGTAGCGCTCGTCGAGCTGCTGCTGGAGCGCCACGTTTTCGCGTTCGAGGCCGCGCGCCCGCAGGAGTTTCGCGAGCCGCATCTCCAGTTCGTCGAGTTGCAGGCGTCCCTTCGAGATGTAATCGTCCGCCCCCTGTTTCATCGCCTGGACGGCGAGTTCTTCCGAGCCGTACGCAGTCATCAGGATGCAGACCGGCGGGTGCGGGAGGGATTTTGCCCGCTGGATGAGCTTCAGCCCGTCCTCTCCCGGCATGCGCAAGTCGGAGAGCATCACATCGAAACGCTCCTCGTCGAGGAGACGGCGGGCGGAGACCGCATCCTCGGCGAGATAGACGTCGTATTGCCCCTCCAACGCCGCGCGAAGGCCTTCGCGCGACGGTTTTTCGTCATCTACGATCAACAAGGTCGGTCTCAAGGGGAAAGGAAGGGAGGTCGTTTCGGATACATGCGCGCGCGGCGCGTTCGCGCCAAGCCGAAAGTCAGCGCGAACGGACAAGAACGACGCGATGCTTCTCCGCGCCCGCGGTCGCCACAATTTCCAACGGGACGCCTGCGTCGCGGCGCAGTTCGTCGAGGTATTGGGGGCGCGTGAAGATCCACACGCGCCGCGGCCCGCGCAGGAGCGCCACGAGCTCGGCGCGGCCCGGCTTTACGGCCGCGTCGCGGTCGCGCGCAATCTCCCAAAGCGTGTCGCTCCCGTAGCGCGGGATCACCTCCGCGCGGTCGTTCATCACCGCGAAGCTGCCGGAGTGGAAGGCGCACTCGTACATGGCGACCAGATCGCCATCGCGCGCGGCGAAGGAGGGCGGCCCTTCGCGCGGGTGAAGATCGAGGGAGATCGGAACGCCGACCGCGCGCGCTCGAGGCGCCGCCGCGGTGAGAGAGCGCCAGCTCGAGTTATGGCCGAAGAGCGTTTCTGTCCGCGCGGCGAGCAGAACGAGGCTCTGCAGGAAGAGTGCGGCGCAGATCCACCACGCAACGAACGTCGCCGGGGCGCGCGCCGGCGGGGAGACGCGCGCCGTTGCGAAGGCAGCCGTCGCAGCCCAGAGCGCGGCGAGAACGAATGGCGCCAGCCAGAGGAGCGACGGCTGATGAAAGGCCCGCTGGAGGATGAACCAAGGCGTCAGCGCCACGAGCGGAAGGAACGCCCAGGTTGCTCTCCGCGCCCAACTGGGCGCGAAGGCCGCCGCGCGCTCCGGACGCATCTCCGCCAGCCACGCGCCGATCAGCAGACTGATCGGCGGCATCAGCGGCAGGAGATAGGTCGGCAGCTTCGACCCGCTCAACGTGAACATGGCAAAGGGAAGGAGAACCCACGAGAGGAGAAAGGCCGAAGCGGCGCTTCCCTCGCCGCCTGTCCGCCAGCGCGTCCAGTGGCGGCGCGCCGCGGGAAACGCGAGAAACGTCCAGGGCCAGCAGGCGATCGGCAGGATGATGAGGAAGTAATACCACGCCTTCGCGCGGCCGCGCCCCGACAGCACGCGGTCCCGAATCTCCCCGCGAAGATAGAAATCGGCCAAATCGGGATTCAGCCAAATCATGAGGAGAAACCATGGCAGGGCGATGAACGCGAGGAGAACGAGACCGCGGAGGAGGTTCATCTTTCGCAACGCGCGAAAATCGCGCGTCGCGGCGCAAAAGCCCAGAATCGTCAGGCCCGCGATCGCGAGGCCGACGGGCCCCTTGTTGAGAAAGGCGAAGGCGAGCGCGAGATAAAATCCCAGCCTCCAGAAACGGCCCGCGCCGTGCGGCGCGGCGTTTCCATGGACGATCTCGCGCCAGCGCCAGAAGCACCCGAGCGCGAGGGTCACGAGCGCGGTGAGCATCATGTCCGGCGTGATCAGGCGTCCGCCCGCGAAGAAGAGCAGCATCGTGGAGAGGACTGCCGCGGAGAACAGGCCCGCGCGCGCACCCGCCATCCGCCGCCCCAACATGAAGACGAGGAGCACGGTCGCCGAGGCGGCGAGCGCCGACGGCAGCCGCGCTCCCCACTCGTGGATGCCCGCCACGCGCAGTCCGACGGCGACGCACCAGTAGATCCACGGGGGTTTCGCATAGTGCGGCACGCCGTTGAGCCGCGGAACGAGCCAGTCGCCCGTCACGAGCATCTCGCGCCCCATCTCGGCGTAGCGCCCTTCGTCCGGTTCGTTCAGGCCGCGCGAGCCGAGTTGCAGAAACAGCGGGAACAGCATCGCGCCCAAGGCCAGGACGATGGTTCGACGGGTGGGTTCGAGAAGGAATCGCACGCGGCCGCATCTTGGCCGCGGCGGGGCGCCCGCCTCAATCGCAAATCACCCGCCTCGCGCGCGCGGTCCAAAATCCCTGGAAACCGATCCGGCTTTGATCCACTTGCAGATCCCTGCTGACGAGCCGTTCTCCCCTCTCCGACGCCGAACCCTCCAATCCAATCGCATCATACGCGCGGTGAACGCGGAGATCATGGCGAGACGTTTTCGCCTTGGTGTCGCGCGCGAAGCAAGCTAAAGACCCCCGATGCACGCGCTGTTGACGCTCTGGGTCGGTTGGATCCGCGACTGGGGTTATCCGGGGGTGATCCTCCTCATGGCAATGGAAAGCTCGATCTTTCCCGTTCCCAGCGAGGTGGTGGTGCCGCCGGCGGCTTATCTCACCACACAAGGGCAGATGAGTTTCTGGGGCGTGGTTCTGGCCGGCACGTTCGGGTCCTGGCTCGGCGCGGCGGTCACTTACGGGGTCTCCCGCGCGCTGGGGCGGCTGATCGTGGCGCGCTGGGGGAAATGGTTTTTCGTGAGCGAGGAAAAGCTCGCGCGCGCGGAACGCTGGCTCGCCCGTTACGAAGCAGGAGGAATTTTCTTCGCGCGGCTGCTTCCCGTGGTGCGCCATCTCATCTCGATCCCCGCGGGTCTCGTCCGGATGAAGTTTGGAATGTTCAGTTTAATGACCGTGATCGGCTCCTTCATTTGGTGCGCCATCCTGGCGTGGTACGGCGAGCGAGTGATCACCTCCGAAATGCTCGAAAGTCCGGAGGGCATGATCCGGGCGATGAAGGCGCAATCCCTCTGGTTGATCGCATTCGTCGCGTTCATCGGCGTGCTCTATTTCGTGGTGATGCGGCTCACCGATCCCGCGCGAAAACAGGCGGCGAAGGGCTGATCGCGCCGTGCGCGCCCTCGTCCAGCGCGTCGCCTCGGCCCGGGTCGTGGCCGGAGGCGAAGTCGTCGGCGCCATCGGACGCGGATTGCTCGTCCTGGTCGGCATGCATCGCGACGATACGCCCGCCGATGGGGCCTGGATGGGACGCAAGCTTCTCTCTCTGCGCGTCTTCGAGGATGCGCGAGGAAAAATGTCGCGGAGCGTCGAAGAGGTGAACGGTGAACTGCTGATCGTGTCGCAGTTCACGCTTTACGGCGACGCGCGCCAAGGGGCGCGCCCGGACTTTGGCGCAGCGATGCCGACCGAAGCCGCGCGAACGTTTTACGAGGAATGGATCGCGCTCCTGCGGCGGAGCTGCGCGCTCCCGATTCGCGAGGGACGTTTCGCGGCCACGATGCAAGTCGAACTCGTCAACGACGGACCCGTGACGCTGATGCTCGATTCCCGCTGAGCCGCGGCGCGCCAAATCCATGGTTCCGCCTCGATTTCGGAAAAACCTCGATCGCCCTCCTTGGCGGAGAAAGGGTGGAGGGCGGTTCACGATGGCAGTCTCCACCTTAGGGGCGGCATGTCCCGGCCGCCGGGAGATCCCCTCGAATCCTTCCGAAGCCGGCGGCGTCACCACAGCGGCTCGAGGCCAAAATGTTGCGAAGGCGTCGCCCGTTTCTCGACCGGGGATGGACTTCCCCACGCTAACGCGGAGTGAAGAGTGCGCCCAAATCCACGGATCAACTCAATTTTCAGAGAGCAACCCTCCTCATCATCCATTGAGGATCGGAGAGGTGGGTTGTGTCGAGATTTCCGACTCCCCACAAGAGGGGTGCGGCGGCTCGGCCGGCGGCCTCGCCCTACCTTTCCACCGTCCGCGCTTGAGAAAAATCCGCTCGGTCGCGAAGCGGGGCAGGGCGCCGCCGGGAGATCCCCTCGAATCCTTTCGGAGCCGGCGGCGTCACCACAGCGGCTCGAGGCCAAAATGTTGCGAAGGCGTCGCGCGTTTCTCGACCGAGGATGGACTTCCCCACGCCTAACGCGGAGTGAAGAGTGCGCCTTGCCCCTTCCCTCCCGCGTGGTATAAGAAGCTTCGGGACGCCGGCTTAGCTCAGCGGGAGAGCAACGGTTTTGTAAACCGTGGGTCGTCGGTTCGAATCCGACAGCCGGCTCCATCTCCATGCGCGCGCGAGGCCGCGCCACGAAGCCGCCGTCAGTTTCCGACGAACTCGATCCGTTCGACCGCGGGAATGAAGCCGGCGGCGGCGCCGCGCGCAAGAAATTCGCGGATCGCCTGGCGCCCCGTTTCTCCGTAATCCACGGTGTAGTCGTTCACGTACATCCGCACGAACGCGCGCGTCAGGTCGTCGGTCATGTCGCGCGCGTAACCGCGCAGCCGGGGAAGCGCCTCTTCGAGGTGATCGAGCCCGTGGCGGATGCTCGCGGAGAGCGCAGCCGACGCGGCGCGGATCGTTTCCGCGCCGAGCGCCTTGCGGATCACGTTGCCTCCGAGCGGAAGCGGAAGGCCTGTCCCTCGCTTCCACCACGCCCCGAGGTCTTCGACGAGATGCAGCCCCGCCTTGGCGTAGGTGAGTTGGCCTTCGTGGATGATGAGGCCCGCCTCGGCTTGGCCGGCGTGAAGCGCGTCGAAGATCCGATCGAAAGGGACGACGCGCAGGTTTTCCTCTCGGAGACCGCCCGACGACGAGGGTGTCGGTTGGCCGACGGGCGCGGCTTGAGGGGCGCATCCCTCCGCCATGTAGAGGCGCAGGGCGAGAAAGGCGGAGGTCAATTTTCCGGGGATCGCGAGGCGCGCGACGGACAGTTCGTCGGGGCGCATCGGGCGGCGGGAGACGAGCATGGGGCCGTAGCCGTCCCCCATGCTTGCGCCGCAAGGGAGGAGGGCGTAGTCCTTGGCCACGAGCGGGTAGGAGGCGAACGAAATCGCGGAGATATCGAGATCCCCCTTTTGCGCGCGTTCGTTGAGGGTTTGGATGTCCTGCAGGATATGCTCGAACCGGAGGCCGCCGGTCGGCACGACCCCGCGCGCGAGCGCGTCGAACATGAACGCGTCGTCGGCGTCCGGCGAATGCCCCAAGGTCAAGCGCGCGTTTTCCGAGGAAACGGTCTGGCGGAGAGGGGAGTTCAAGGCGTCACGGCCATCCGTTCCTCGCGCGGCGCGTCCGCCATGCCGATCCCCTGCTCCTTGTAAGTCTTGAGAATAAAATGCGTGGCCGTGGATTGCACCCGGTCGAGAGAGGCGAGGCGGCTCGCGACGAAGGCGGCCACCTCTTGCAGGGTGCGTCCCTCGACAAAGATCAGGATGTCGTAGGCGCCGCTCATCAAAAAACAGGAGGACACCTCGTCGAACTTCGCGATCCGTTCGGCGGCGCGATCGAAGCCTCCTTCGCGTTCCGGAGTGATGCGCACCTCGATCACGGCCTTGACGCGTTGGAGGTTGAGCCGGTCGTCGTTGATCACGGCCCGATACCCCCGGATGACGCCGCTCTTTTCGTAGGCGTCGATCCGGCGCCGGACCTCTTCGGGGGAGATGCCCAGCATGCGTCCGAGTTTCTCGGGCGTCAGCAGGGCGTTGCCTTCCAAAAGCTGGAGGAGTTGATCCATCGGCGACCTCAGCTCACTGCACCCCGACGATGTGGGTGACGAAGAGCGCAAGGAGCACCAGCGCGATCAAACCGAGCGCAAAAAACGCGATCTGCAGGACGAGTTTGGTCGTATTCCGCCGATGTTTTTGGAACGGCGAAGCGCTCTTGTAGGTAGAGGGCTTCTGCGTGGGGGTTCCCGACGCCAGGGAACTGAGGTCCACCGTTTTCTTGTTCAGCTCCGGCAGCGGTTGCGGCGCCGTTTTGGAGGAGGAGAAGTACTGGAGTTCGATATGGCCGAAGCAGACGACATCCCCGTGGATCAACCGCTGTTCGACGATTCGTTGTCCATTGACGCGCGTGCCGTTGGTGGAGTTTAGATCGCGCACCACGTAGTCCTCGCCCTTTCGATTCAATTCGGCGTGGTGGCTCGAGATCGCTTTGTCTTCGAGGCGGATGCCGTTCTCCGGCAGGCGTCCGACGGAGATTCGATCTTCGACCAACTCGAAGGTTCGATCCTTCATCTCTGCGCTTGTGACGACCAGTTTGGGCATAGGGAGCTTCCGGGTTGTCGAATCTTGAAAGGAGTTCGATAAGGCAAGCTTGTCGCCGTGGCAACAGGAAAAACCGCGGCCTTCCATATTTCCCAGGGCGCGCCCAAATCCACGGATCAGCTCCATTTTCAGAGGGCAACCCTCATCATCCTCCATCGAGGATCGGAGGGGTGGGGCGTGTCGAGATTCCGGACTCCCCACACGAAGGGCGCGACGGCTCGGCCGGCGGCCTCGCCCTCCCTTTTCGTATTCCGTGTTCGAGGAAAATCCGTTCGGTCGCGAAGCGAGGGAGGGCGCCGCCGGCGGCGGCGCCGCGGCCGCGGCTTGAGCCCAAAATATTGCGAGGGCGTCGCATGTTCCTCGACCGAGGATGGACTCCTCCACGCCTTACGCGGGGATTTGGGGCGCGCGATCCGTCTCGACGATCGGAGGAGGCAAGGCTATGCTGCCCGCATGACCCGACGACTCTCCCTCGCGATCCTTGCCCTCTCCCTTTCCGCCTTCGCTTCGGCTGCCCGCGCCGCGGATGGAACCCCTCTGGCCTACTGGCCGTTCGACGGCGATCTCGCCGATGCGAGCGCGGGCGGCGTCGCGCTGATGAACCCTTACAAGAAGCTCGAATACGTCGCCGGCGTCGCGGGCCAAGCGATCGCCTTCACCTGGGAGAAACGGGACTATCTCCGAACCCCAAAACCCGCCCAACTCCCCCTGGAGGGCGATTTTACGGTCAGCGGCTGGTTCAAAGCGGAGATGGGGCCTGCGCGCAATTCCGTCCAAGGACTCATCAGCCGTTGGGCGTATGACGGAAAGGCGCAATTCGATCTCGCGTTGCACGGGCAGAAGTTGGCGGCGCTCCTGACGACGGATGGCGCGAAACCGATCGAGCTCAAGCATCCGACCCTCGTGGATTTCGAGATCTGGTATTATCTGGCCTTCACCTACCACGCGGAGAGCAAGACGGCCGCGCTCTATCTGGCCCTGAAGGACGAGCCGTCGCTCGGCGACGCGGCAACCAAGGTTCTGGACGCCCCGCTGCACGTCCAGGAAGAGACCGCGTTGACCATTGGGTTCAGCCAACTCGGGGGACGCTTTTACAACGGGGCCATTGACGAGGTCGTCGTCTGGAGCCGCGCGCTTTCCCCCAAGGATCTCGCGGAAATCTTCGCTCGGGGAAAAGCGGGGCAACCCGCCCTCGGCGGCAAACGCTGAAACCTCCGCTCTCCTCCGTCGCGCGGCGCTCGCGTGCGTTCGCCTCCCGCGCCTTCCTCCGCCTCTCCGCGTCGAGCTTCACGTCCCAAGCTTTGCGTCCGCGTGTCGCCCCGCGCGACGGGAGCGACGCGGGGCCGGCTTTTCGCCGGCCGCGGCGCGCGCGTCACGCGTCTCCTCTGAAGTGAGGAGGCGGGTGCGCTTCTCGGCGATGGGGAGGAGAACGCGGAAGGTGGTCCCGCGCCCCGGCTCGCTGCTGACCTCGATGAGTCCGCCGTGCTCTCGGACGACGCGTTGAACGATCAGAAGCCCGAGCCCCGTCCCTTCGGATTTCGTCGTGAAATATGGCTCGAACAAGCGCTGGAGGGTCTCGGGCGGGATGCCGCCGCCGGTGTCGCGCACGGTGATCGCGAGGCGTTCTCCGACGAGTTCCGTGCGGACGCGGAGAATGCCGCCGCTGGTCATGGCCTGGAGGCCGTTGCGGACGAGGTTGAAAAAGACCTGCTGAATCTGCCCCCGGTCGGCGAGGAGGCGCGGCAGATCGCGGCCGAACTCGCGCTCGACGAGGACGCCCCTCTTCTCGATCTCGGGCTGGAGGACGTCGAGGGTCTCCTTGAGCAGTTCGTTCGCGAGGCAGGGTTCGAGCGCGGGCTGGGTGGGGCGGACTGCGCGGAGAAACCGGTGAAGGATGTGGTCGAGGCGATGGACCTCGTCGGCGCAGACGCGAACGTGGCGCGCGACTTTTTCGCGGTCGCAGGCGCCCTGCCGGCACGTCTCGCGCTCGATGAGTTGGAGGTGGATATTCAGCGTATTGAGGGGGTTGCCGATTTCATGCGCGACTCCGGCGGCAAGCGTGGTGATCGCCCCGAGGCGCTCCTGTTCGACCGTCATCGCGGCGCGACGATGTTCCTCCGTGACATCGCGGGCGATGAGGAGAAGATCGCCCGCGCCGGGATCGGCGGACGCGAGGCGGGTGACGGCGATTTGGAGGATGCGGCGTCGCGGCCAGGCGATCTCGACGTTGCGGTGGAGACTGTGGCGCGGTTCGCCGGGGTCCGCCCCGGCCTCCACAGCGCGCCAGAATTCCTCCGGCAAACTCGCCTCGATCGAGGCGCCGGGAACGAAACGCGCGTCGAGCCCGAGAAGCTCGCGCGCGGCGCGATTGAGCCAGAGGGCGCGGTGCCCCTGCCCGAGGACGACGATCCCCTCCTTGAGGGCGTCGAACACCGTCTCGAGGAAGCCCTTTTCGCGGACGAGACGGATGAGAATCGGCGCGACGCTCTGCGGGTCGAGACGGTCCATCCGATCCAGGATTTTATCGAGGAACGCAGGCTTCATGGCGGCAGAGAACGCTGGGCGCGGGAGATTCGATGGGCGAGTTCATCCATCCGACGCCGAGCTTTTCTCCGAAGGGAGGCTACATCCAGCCGCGGCGGCGCAGGTAGATGATCGTGAGCAGAGTCGAGATCAGCGTGATGACGATAGCGGAAAGGTAGCCCCATCGATGGACGAGCTCGGGCATATTCTGGAAGTTCATGCCGTACCAGGAAGCGATGACCATGGAGGGGGTGGTGATCACGGTGATCAGGGTGAGCACCTTGACAATTTCCGCGGTGCGGTTCGAGGAGACGCTCAGATAGAGTTGCATGGTCCCATTGAGGGAGTCGCGGAACTGTTCGGCCATCTCGTTGTAGCGCACGAGGTGGTCGCAGATGTCGCGATAGTAGGGCACGAGTTGGGCGCGGACGATCTTGAACTCGCCGCGGGCGAAACGGGTGAGCACCTCGAGTTGCGGACGGATGATCTGTCCGAGGAGAAGCACCTCCTTTTTCAATTGGAGGATGCGCCCCATCGCGAGCTCGCGCGCGCCGCCTTCGAGGACCTGCGTCTCGATTTCGTTGACGTTGTCGCCGAACTCGTGGAGCACGGGCAGGTAGTTGTCCACGAGGGCGTCGAGGATCGAGTGGGCGACGCGGTCGCTGCCGCGCGCGACTTGGGCGCGCTTCGTGCATCGGTCGAGGGCGGCGCCGATGCTTTTCAACGGCTCGCGGTGCCATGTCACCAAGAAGTTTTTCCCGAGGAACAGATTGAGCTCGGAGGTGCGAAACTGTTCGTCCCTGCGGTCGAAGTCCACGGCGTGGATCACCGTGAAGAGGTAATCGTCGTAGACCTCGACCTTCGGGAGCGGGCTGAAAGTGGTGCAATCCTCGATTGCGAGCGGGTGAAACTGAAAGATCCCCTCGAGCACCCGCCGCGTTTCCTCGGGAGTCGGATCCTCGAGATCCAGCCAAACGTGGACCCCTTCATCTTTGAGGAAGATCGGAATCGTCTCGAGATCCATATCCCTCTCGATGAGTTTCCCTTCGGCGAATACGAACGCATGAACCATCTCGCGTCGCTTTTAAGAGATACGCGCCAAGTTGGCAAAGGAGAAACCGCCGGCCGCGGTAAAAAACGGCGCGCGCATCGAGGCCGCCGCCCTCATGCGCCGGCTCCCCCTCCCGATCCGTAAGGATGCTGAAAATCGGCCTTGCGCGGAGAACCGTCGTTTTTCAAACGCCCTCTTACGGAGGGATGACCAACACTTGACCGGCCCGCAGGCGGGCGGGATCTTTGATCGACGGGTTGGCCTGCATGATCTCGCGCCAGCGGGAGCGGTCGCCATAAACCTTCTCGGCGATCATCTGAATCCCTTCGCCGCGCTGGACCGTATAGCGGCGCGATTTCGCGGCGGCGGCTGCCGCGGAAGGCTTGGGCTTGCTCGCGCCCGCGGAGGCGGCCGAAGCCGCAGGGC
>JABWAM010000285.1 GCA_013360985.1 Verrucomicrobiia bacterium
GACGCCGCCTCGCGGCGGTTCATCCGATGGATTTTATGGCGCGGCTGGCGCGAGTCGCCCTACGCCCCGCCGCGTTCGGCGCACATGCATTTCAACGCGCGGCCCGAGCACCGTCGGATCCGGATCGTCGCCGATCTCGTCATCAACATGCTGGAGATGCTGCGCCGGCGCGGGATCCCCCGCGTCTACGGCCAAATCGCGGGTTACGAGCACCGGCGAACCGATCGGCTCTACGAATACCTCGGCTGGAAAGTGGTGGATAAAAGGGAGATCACCAAATATCGGGGGCTCATCCAGGAGCGGATCCACCTCTGCACTGTGGTCAAGGATCTCTCGCGGGATGCGCAGGACACAAACCTCGCGAACGCAGGCCGAAGCCTCTCCTGATCCGACCATGCGCGCTCCGTCCGCCATCGAGGATCAGTTGCCGAAGCTGGTGACGCCCGTGCCCGGGCCGCGTTCGCGGCGGCTCGCGCGCCTCCTCAAACGGCATGAGGCGCCGACGGTCACGTACGTCTCCGAAAAGACGCCGATTTTTTGGGAGCGCGCGGCGGACGCAAACGTCTGGGATGTGGACGGCAATCGTTTCGTGGATCTCGTCAGCGCCTTCGGGGTCGCGTCGCTCGGGCACGCTTGTCCCGCCGTGACGCGGGCCGTGCGGAGACAGGCCCGTCGTCTTCCCCACGCGATGGGGGATGTGCATCCCGCCGCGCAAAAGGCGCGGCTGTGCCGACGGCTCTCGGAGTTGACGTTCGCGCGATGGACCGGTGGACGACAACGCGGGCAGACGCTCCTCGGAAATTCCGGCTTCGAAGCGGTGGAGGCGGCGATCAAGACGGCGCGGCTCCACACGCGCAGGCGGGGAGTGATCGCTTTCGAGGGGAGTTATCACGGGCTCGGCTACGGCGCGTTGGAGGCGACGTCGCGGCGCGAGTTTCGCGAGCCGTTCGCGGATCAGCTCGGGCGGTTCGCCGCGTTCGCGCCGTATCCCCGGAAAAAATTTCCCGCGCGCGACGAGGCGGAGGAAGCGCGCCAACTGCGGTTTGTGGAGGAGCGCCTCCATGCGCTCGCGGCGAGCGGCGAGTTCGGCGCCGTGCTGGTCGAACCGGTCCAGGGCCGGGGAGGAGAAGTCGTGCCGCCTCCGGGCTTTTTGCCAATGCTCCGGGATTTTTGCGATCGCCGCGGCATGCTGCTCCTCGTGGATGAAATTTACTGCGGCCTGTGGCGGACGGGCCGCTGGTTCGCGGTGGAACATTCCGGCGTCGTTCCCGACGTGATCTGCCTCGGCAAGGCGTTGACGGGCTGCCTGCCGCTCTCGGCGTGCGTCGGAAAGAGCGACGTGATGGCCGCCTGGCCGGAGAGCTCCGGCGAAGCGATTCATACGAGCACCTTTTTGGGCAATCCCCTGGCTTGCGCGGCGGCGCTTGCCGCGCTCAAGGCATTCGAAGAGGTGGCGCCCGCGCTCCGGTTGATGGAGAACGGAGCGGACCTCCTCGCCGCCTTGCGCGCGAAGCTGGATGGCGTCCGCGGAATCCGCGACGTGCGCGGGATCGGTTATCTCTTCGCGATCGAGATGGACGCCGACGCGGGAGTTTCTCCCGCCGACCTGTGCGACCGCCTCCTCGCGCAGGGGGTGATCGCGATCCCGAGCGGACCGAAGAACGAGGCGCTCGCGCTGGCGCCTCCCCTCGTCGCGCCGCGCGCCTTGTTGGAGGCGTGTTTCGCGCGCGTGGCTGCGGCGATCCGTCAGTAACCGATGCCGGTCCCGCCCAGCGGCATGGAACGCTCCCATTTCGCGGGCGTATTCCAGGGAAGCGAGGAGACGGGTTCTTTCGCGGAATCCTCCTTCGGCGTCGAGGCGCAACCGCCGAATACGAGCGGCGCGAGAACGAGGGCCAAGCAGGCCAGGAGAATCTTCGGTGGCATGGATGACGGCGAGGCTAGAAGATGGCGGTGTCTCCCTCCATCGGCGTTTCCTGTTGCCAATCGGAAAGAATGTCGCCGATGGCGATGGAGGGTTCCACGGCGGTGATCTTGATCTTCCCGATGAGCTTGCCGTCGCGGTAAACGATCATCGCAGCGTTTTCGACGACGCCGTCGTCGGCGCCGATGTCGAGCACGACGAAATTCCAATCGGGGTTCACCGCCATGATGTGGCCGGTGAGACCCGGCGGCATCTTGCCTTCCGCCCGACGCTTCAACTGATCTTCGAGCTTCTTTTTCTCGGCGTCGAGTTTGGCCATCTGATCCTTGAGAACGGTCTTTTCCTGATCCAGCGTGCTCCGCTCGTTCTGCAGTTCCTCCAGTTTTCCTTTGACCTGTTCGATCGTCATCCCCTCCGGAAGGGCTTTGGTGTACCTCTCGATCTCCGCTTGTTTGGCCGTCAGGTCCTGCTGCACCGACTGAAGTTTTTTCTCAGTCTCCGCGGACTTGCCCTGGAGCGAAGAAAGGTCGTTTCGGACCTTGTCGGCGGCTTCTTTGACTTCGGCGATCTCTTTGGTCTGCGCCTGGATCTTCGTCAGAGCCGCCTGCTTGGCCTGTTCTTCGGCAGCGGCGCGCTGTTGGGCGGCGTTGGTCTCGGCGGTTTGTTTTTCCAAGCTCGTTTGGAGCTCCGCGCGTTTGGCTTTGAGTTGAAGCCCCGCCCAGATGGCGACGAGGCCGGCGAGAATGGTTCCGATTAGGAAGATGCGGGTGAGAAGCACCATAAGCGACAGGGGGCGAAAGATTTAAGAAAAAGTAGAAAGAAGCTTCTGTGGTGTCAATGAAGATTCCGTCGGCTGATCGTTCCGGCGAGGGGCGTCGAGGTTTCCCCTTCGAGGAGATCCGCGTTTCGGCGGGAGAATCTGCGCCCGATCTCCGCCGTCCTTTTTGATTGAACGACGCTTTGGAGAAGGCTGACATGCGCCCATGGCGGTCACGATGGATCTCAGCGGCAAGATGGCGCTCGTCACGGGCGCCTCCCAGGGGATCGGCGCGAGGATTGCGCGAAGGTTTCACGAGGCGGGGGCCGCCGTGGCGATCAATCATCCCGGCCTGGATGCGGCGCGCGCCGACGCCGCGCGCTTGGCCGCGGAACTCAACGCGCTCCGCCCCGACAGCGCCGTCGAGAT
>JABWAM010000286.1 GCA_013360985.1 Verrucomicrobiia bacterium
CGCCTCAAGGCTCTTGAGGGTCGTCCCGCCGAAGTGTCGCTTGCCATCCGAAAAACGACGGCCCTGCTCCAGGCCGCGCGCGAGGCGGAATCGGAGACAGGGAGCGTGCGCGATCTCGTCCTCGCCGTCTGGGAGATCTTCAAGGAGCGCTCCGGTGCGCGCGATTATCGGAGCAATCCGGCGCGCGAGGCGAACGTGCGCGATCTCGCGGGCATCGCCGGGTTTCTCGCGGACCGTCGCGGCGGACGGATTTCTCTCTCGCTCTTTCTCGAACAAGTCGCTTTGAGCCGTCGCGATATGCTCCTGGAAACCGATCCTGATCGGGTGCGGTTGCTCACTGCGCACGCGGCCAAGGGGCTCGAATTCGATGCCGTGGCGATTCCGCGGCTTGTCAAGCCGTGGTCCGACTACACCGCCGAAGAAGCGCGGATTTTCTACGTGATGCTTACCCGCGCGCGCCGGCGCCTTTGGCTGTCGTGGCCGAAGCGCCTCGTCAGCGCGTGGGGACGCGATTTTCCGGCGGAGCGCCTCAAATATTTGGTCGCGATCGAGCCGTTCGCGTCGTCGCGCGCCGCCTGACGGGCGGGCGTCGCGAGGCCTCGAAGGGCAGGCGAGTTTCCAACGCCTCTCAGCGCGGCCACCATCCCGCAGCAAGACCTTTTTCCACGAAGCGGAGGCCGACGGAGACGCTGGGGAGAAGCGCCTTGGGGAACGCCGACATGAGCGCGGCGCTGAGGATCGCGTGAGAAAGCGCGAGCGCGTAAAGGTTCGGCGCGCGCTGCCAGACGCGCGCCCAGAAATACATCCCCACGAGCGTGCCCAGCATGAGGCCGGGGTTCGGCGCGTGGAGGAGCACGAAATAAAGAGTGAGGGCCGCGGCGGCGCGGCGGCCTTGGCCGAACCATGGCATGATTTGCCGATGGAAATAGCCTTGGATCACAAGCTGCTGAAAAAAAGCGGGGAGGGGAACGAGCCGTTTCCAAAAACGCGACCCCGGAGCGAAAACGTCCGCGGGAGGCCAACCCCAGACGGCGCCGAGCGCGAGGATCAACGCGAGCCCCGCGAAAGTCGGCAAGGCGAGCGCGCGGCATGCCTCCCCAAAGTTGCGGAGGGAAAGCCCCATCGCGGAGACGCCCGGACGGTTGCGCCGCGTGGAGATTGCCGCCCACGCAAAGAGCGCGGGAATGAGGAAATAATCGCCCCGCAAACGCCATGACGCATGCGGATCGAGTCCGAGCCGCCGCGCGAGGGAGGCGGGCAGATCGGAGGGCTGCAGGGGGCTGGCAAAGCCGGGAAGCCAGAGCGCGGCGAGGCCGGCGAAGGCCACGACAAAAACCCCGATGGAACGGGGCGGGAGGGGCTCATGGCCCGTCGCCATCGGAGCGCTATTCGCGTTCGGCGTCGAGGAAGCCCTCGAGCTGGTGGATGCGAGTGGGGTGACGCATCTTGCGGAGCGCCTTGGCTTCGATCTGGCGGATGCGTTCGCGGGTGACGCGGAAGTTGCGCCCGACCTCTTCGAGCGTGCGCGTAATTCCGTCGGAGAGGCCGAAGCGTTGCACGAGGACGTGGCGCTCGCGTTCGGTGAGGCTGTTGAGCACGTCGCGAAGTTTCTCTCGAAGGAGCGCGTGCGAGGCCATCTGGAGAGGATTCTCGGCGGACTTGTCTTCGATGAAGTCGCCGAAGCTCGTGTCGTCGGAGTCGCCGACGGGGCTTTGGAGGGAGATCGGTTGCTGGGCCATCTTCATGATGCCGCGGACGCGGTCCACGGTCATCTGGATTTCGTCGGCGATCTCCTCGGGAGTGGGCTCGCGGCCGAAGGTCTGGAGCAAGCTCTTCTGCACGCGCATGAGCTTGTTGATCGTCTCGATCATATGCACCGGGATGCGGATGGTGCGGGCTTGGTCGGCGATGGAGCGAGTGATCGCCTGACGAATCCACCATGTGGCGTAGGTGCTGAATTTGTAGCCTCGGCGGTACTCGAACTTTTCGACGGCCTTCATCAACCCCATGTTTCCCTCTTGAATGAGGTCGAGAAAGGAGAGCCCGCGATTGGTGTATTTCTTGGCGATCGAAATCACGAGACGGAGGTTGGCCTCGACCATCTCGGTCTTCGCCTTCATCGCCCTGATCAGGCAACGCTTCATCTCGTCGTGCCGCTTGATGAAGTCGTTAATTGGAAGGCGGGCGCGCCGCTCGAGTTCGTCGAGGGTCTGCTGGACTTCGCCGAGTTTGCGGCGTGACTCGGCGCTTTGCAGGCGGGAGAGGCGGTCGCGTTCGCGGAGCCATTGGTCCACCTGGCGGCGAAACTCCTCGCTCTTGTCGACCATCTCTTCGGTGGCCTTCTGCTTAAAAAAGAACTTCGGATAAAGCCCCTGGATTTTCGCGCGGACCTTGAGGTGCCGGCGCCAAGCGGCCTGGATTTCCGAGGATCGGCGGCATTTGCGGAAGCGGTCGAAGCAGCGGGTTGCCTCCGCGTCCGCCCTGCGAAGCGTCTCGCGGAGGTGAGGCAGCAGCTTTTCGTATTTGTCGCGCCCGGCGATCTTCTTGTCTTGAACCACGCGATCGAACCTTTCGGTGTGTTCGTCGAGGCGGCGGGCGATTTCGAGGTGCTCGTACGCGATGAAGCCGAATTCGTAAAGAATCGCCTGCAGGGCGTTCTCCGCTTCCTCGATCCGTTTGGAAATGGAGACCTCTTGCTCGCGGGTGAGTAGAGGCACTTGCCCCATCTGCTTGAGATACATGCGGACCGGATCGTCGAGTACGTCGAGCTTCGGCAGCTTCGATTCGTCCTCGGGCTCCTCGCGTTTGGCGCGATCCACGTCCGACGAATCCACGATGTCGATCTCCAGGCCGCGGAGGACCGACAGCACGTTGTCCAGATCCTCCGGATTGACCATGCTCTCGGGAAGGGCGTCGCTGATATCCGCGTAAGTGAGATGCCCTCCCTGCTCCTGGGCAAGCTTGATGAGGTCTTTGACCTTGTCATTCTTGAAGTCGCGCTCGGAGGTCTTCGCGTGGGCGGCGGGCGCGCCCGCGGCGCGGACCGGCGGGGCTTTGACTGCGGCGTTCTTCGCGGGCGGCGGCGGCTTCGC
>JABWAM010000287.1 GCA_013360985.1 Verrucomicrobiia bacterium
CCGCCGCGTCGCGCGCGCGCGCGGCGATGAGCGTCGCGAAGCCGAGCCCCGCCTCCGACGCCTCGCGCACCTGGAGGACATTGCGGCATAACGGCCCGCCGGCGCGCCCGAAAGGATTGCGGATCGGCATGCCGGCGACGCGCCCCTCAACCTCCAGGCCGTATTCCTCGCGCACATACTCCTCCCACGCCGCGGGCAACTCGTCGGTCGCGTAGAGCGCGAAGTCCCGCTTGAGCCGCTTCAACTCGTCGGCGGGGATCTCCAGCTGTTGGGGAAGCCGTGCGTTCATGGGGATCGGCGTTCGCCGCCATTTTCATTGAGCCATGCCGCGGAAAGGATGGCAAGCCGAATCATTAGAGATTTTATTGAAACCTCTTTTCCAATTACGAAATTCTGATCCAAAAAAAACGTTCGCCGGGAAGGTTGTGGCGCGCCTTGTCGCGGCGGTTCTTCGCGCGCGCGCGGGAAAAGCCCCGCTTACGTCATCTTCGCATTTCGGCGTCGCCGCTGATAAGATGAAGGCTATGGCCGATACTCCCGCTCCCTCTCCGGAATCCACGGTTTCGCCGCCCATCCCGCCGGCGCGGAAGGGCGCCCGACGGCTGCGGTGGATCGCGGGCGCGCTGGCCCTCGCGATCGTGGCCGCCGTCGCCCTGCTTCTTGTTCTCGCGAGCGACACCGGCATCCGCCACGTCATCCTCCCGTGGCTTTCGCAAAAGCTCGGCGCGGAGATCTCCGCCGCGCGCGTCGCGTGGCGTCCGCTCTCCTCGATGACGATCGAGCAATTGCGCATCGGCCCCGCGGAGCGCCCCTGGCTCGCGGTCGAGCGCCTCTCCCTCCGCTACCGCGGATGGAAAGCGTTCCGCGGACGCTTGGAAATCGCCGAAATTCAAATCGACGCCCCATCGCTCCATCTCCTCCAAAACGCCGAGGGCGCCTTCACGAACCTCCCGCCCGCGCTCCAACCCGCCGACAAATCCCCTGAAAAACCGTCGCCCTCCGGCAAATCCCCCGCCCCTTTTCCGATTCCTGCCGAAATCGACCGCCTCGTCGTCCGCAACCTGCGGCTCGTTTGCGAGGCGCCGGATTCCCGTTTCGAGATCGGTCCCGCGGAACTCGCCGCGCGCGAGATCCGCCCCGGCGGCGCGGCCGCGTTGGAATGCCGGTCGACCTTCTCTTGGAAGGCCAAAGCGAACGCCTCGAAATCGAGCGCGCAATCGTCTGTCTCGCTCGCGGGTCAGGCGCGCGCGAACTTGAGCGTGAACCTGGACGAGACCTTTCTGCCTCGCGCCGCCAAAGGGGAGTTTGTCGCGGAAAATCTAACCGGCCACGCGGGAGCGGAGCGCCTCGACGGCTGCGGCGCCTCGCTTCAGGTGGACTTCGGTCTCGGCGCCGACGGGAAAGGCCTCCTGCGCGAAGCGCGCCTGACCGTCACCCGTCAGGGAACTCCGCTGACCACGGCGCGCGTCGCCGGCCCGCTCGATCTCGCCGGCAAAGAAGCCGAGCTCGATGTGCAGATCGGCCCCGTGGACCGATCGTTCCTCAACCTCGTTTTCGGCGGGAAACGGTTGGACTTCGGCCCGACCCGCCTCAGCTACACGGGCCATGTCGCGCTTCGCAAAGCGGGCGCCGTGACGCGCGCGGAAGGGCGTCTCGTCGCCGATCCGTTTTCGGTCTCGTCGCCTCGAATCCCCTCCGGCGTCGTCGAGCCGATTCGGGCGACGCTCGAACACAGCGTCGAGGTGGACGCTCGCGAGCGCCGCGCCACGATCGCGCTTCTCAACCTCCAAGTCCAACGCGCCGAAGGCCAGCCGCTGCTCCGCGGCGCGTTGAGCCGTCCGATGACGCTCTCCTGGCGGGAGGGACCGAACCTCGCCGCGCCCGCCGAAGACGCCGAGTTCAACCTGGAGCTTTTCCCCATCGAAATTCCTCCCCTCGCCCCGATCCTTTCCCTGCCCGAAAACTGGCGCCTCGGGAGCGGCGCGCTCGCCGCGTCGCTCAAGGTGTCGGCGACCGAGCAAGGGCGGCAGGTCGCGTTGGAGGGGCGCCTCGGCGCCGCCCGTCTCGCGCTGAGCGCGCCCGAGCTTGCGTTCGCCGACGCCGCCCTCCAACTCATTGGACGCGCCACCCTTCGTGACCTCAAGACGCTCCACTTCGAGAAGACTTCCCTCCGCTTCACGGAAAAGGGCGAAGAACTCGCCGAAGCGATCCTCAGCGGCGCCTGGGAATTGCCCACCCAAACCGGATCGGGGCGCGTCACGCTCTCCATGCCGATCCCCCCCGCGCTCGCGCTCCGGCCCGTCGCGGGTCTCTCCGTCTCGTCGGGCGACGCCAAGATCGCGGCGGATTGGAAGCGCGACGCCAAAGGCCAACTTCTCGCGCGCGCCACGGCCTCCTTACAGAAGGTCTCCGCAACGTGGAACGGCATCCGCTACGCGCGTCTCGGCGCTCAATTCAACGCGCTGCTCGGCTGGCGCGATGCCGAGTTTCAGGCCAATGACGCGCGTTTCACCCTGCTCTTGGGCGATCAATCCGCCGGAGTGCTCCTCGGCAACGCGCTCTGGAACGCGCGCACGGGAGTTTTCCGCTCGCATCTCGAAGCCTCCGAATGGAACGCCCCGTCGCTCGCTCCGATCTTTGCGAAACGGTTCCCCGGACGCGAACTCCGATCGCTCCAGATCTCCGGTCAGGCGGACCTCGCGCACGACGGCGCCGCGCTCGCGTTCCGCGGAAAAGCCGACCTCAAGAATTTCGTCGTCGGAGACCAGGCCGCCGCGAACACAAAACCGTTGAATGCCGCGCTCGCCGCGGACGCTTCCTGGGGCGCCAACGGCCTGCTGACGATCCGTTCCGCGACGCTTCAGATGGATCCCGTTGGCCGGTCGAAAAATCGCCTCGAACTCTCGGGCGCCCTGCGTTCCACGCCGACGCTCCGGTTCGCGAACCTCAAGGTTCGCGGCCAGTCCCTCGATCTCACCCCGTGGTCTGAACAACTCTTTCCGACCAATGCGTCCGCGGCAACGACCGCCGCCGCCGCTCCGCAGGATCCGAAGACCTCCGCCGGACCCGCGGCGGCCTCCGCGCCATCC